>WQWD01000246.1 GCA_009785545.1 Treponema sp.
ATTTTGTAGCCTTTAGGGCGAAAAATTGCAGAGCCTCTGCAAAACTAACCGAGTTTTGCAAGAGGCTCACACATAGCAAAATGAGGAGTTAAAATGAAAACAACACAAAAACTAATTGGGCTTATTGTATTTCTATTGATAGGAATAAGCGCCGTTGCCGCACAAGACTTGATTATCCTAAGAGACGGGAATGTTATCGAAGCCAGAGTAACAGAAATATCTCCAACAGAAATCAGATACCGCCGATTTGACTTTTTAGATGGTCCCATCTTTGTTGTTCCTGTAGCAAACGTTCTGTCTATCAGATTTGAAGACGGCACAACTCAAACATTTAACCAACCCGCCCCTGTTCATACTGCTCTTGCACAGCAATCTACTCAGACTGAAAGGCAAATTGCTTGGGCAAATCGAAAAACAGCGATTGACCCTGACAGATTTATCTTTGGTATAAGCTTTAATGGAGGCGGATTTTTGGGTGATATATTTGGAGTCGGCGGCGGCGGCGGTCTGCGCATAGAACTTGGCAGAGGTAATTTTAATACTGATATATTGCTGGGAGGAAATTCAAACGGTTTTGTCGGTTTAATAACATTTAATTACTTTTCGCATGGCAGAAACGGAGGGTTCTACTCTGGCATTGGTCTGGGGACTAATCCTGCTTGGTATGGTTTATGGGACAATAACCTGAGTAGGTACCGCTTCGAATGGCGTCAAGTATTTACAATAGGATTAAACATCGGTTATAAGTTTGTACTTGGCTCTGGTTTATACTTCCGCACAGGCTCATTTTTAGGAGCTGGGCTCGGCAACGGAAGTAACCACATTATTTGGAATCCAGATATTTCATTCGGCTGGACTATGCGATAGCATTTGCGGTAGCATTACAGGGGGCGAGGGCGGAGTTATTTGTGTGAGAGTGTGAAAACAATTACTGTAATTGCACAGTTATAATAAACATCTCCCCTATCACAATCATAATTGATTCCCCCTACCACAGACTTGTACGCAAAGGGACTGCGGGCGGCGGAGGCTGGCAGGAAAAACATCTCTGCCGCTCCCCGCCGAGAGACTCTGCAAGAGGCTCAGAGGCGGACTCTTCGGCAGAGTTTTTCCCTGACAGACACCGCCGCCCGCAGTCCCTTTGCGTACGATGATTGCGAAGAATCCTTACAACACATTGAAAATTAAAAAAAATTGCATTATAATGTTAAGTAGAATGAGGAAACATCACTTAAAAACTTTTTTTTACACAGTTTTGATTGTTACAATCACACTGACTCTCGGCTCATGTTTTCAGCCTGTTGACATTCCAAGCTTCATGAATCGCCCTGAAGTAAATGATGTTGTTCAGGGAAACAGGGTAACGATAGATAACAGAACTTATCCGCCAGAGCCTCTGCTTAGAGGAAATGAGCGTATCACCGGTCTTAACCCGGCTCATTATTACAGAGTCGAAGTACGAGATACCAATTGGGAACCTTCTGATCCGCCGGACATCCGATTTGTGATGGCAAACGGTGAATTAGGGTCGAGTGCGCAAATTGGCAGAGTTTCTGGCGGGGCAATAACAGGTCTTGACAACGAAAATACCTATGTAGTATGGAATGTACGCCCGATAAACAGCGAAATGACATTACTCGATGCACCCAATCCGCCAAGCTTCCCCGCACAGGTATTACCGCCGCCTTCAGCCATCGCTGGGGTATTATCACTCGGACCTCCTGATGACTACTATTTCCTCGATCTTGATCCGTTTATTGACAATGTAATTAATTATACTATTTTGAGACTTCTCCCGCCTTTTGGTACGCCCGAGCTTATCACCACTTTTCATGCAGGCAGTTTAATCCAACTGGAAGATAAAGGAACAACAACAGATTACATCTTTATCAGAAACGACGGAACTCCATTCGATCCTGACGAACATTTTATGGTTTTACGTGTAATTATCGCAGATTAAAATTATCGTAGATAATAATTATGGCAAGTCATGTTTGTTTTGTCTCCGCTTTCATCACAAACGACAGTATTTTTGCCGCCGCTTCCCAGCACCAATACGGAATGTAATCGCCGGGTTTTGCGCTTGAATCGAGCAGAGCGGCAAGAGCCGAATCCTCTACTACTTCTACTCCGGCTTCCTTAGCGATTTCAACAATTCGCTCAGCCTGCCTGTCTCTGCCGGATGCCAAAAGAACAGGAGCAGGGTCAGTTGGGGAATAACTAATAGCAGACGCAATTTTTCTTTTTTTCATTTATACCGCCTCATCTATCGATGACGACTGATCTTCTCCCTCGAAAGGAAAATTATCCGAGCTTGTTTTAACAGATATTTTTTCGACAGGAACTGCCATAATTTCTGATAACCCCTTTACAAACTTTTTTTTGTCATTAGGCTGAGGCGAATCCCGAAGATAAACCGTCAGTCTCATGAGCTGATCGCCTGCAAACTCAATTAAGAAAACTTGAGTTTTTTCATGTTTGCCGTCTTCTGTTAACTGTAAAACCATTTTTTCAATACGGACTGAATGTTCAAGAAGTATTCGCATTGAAACTCTGAATTCTTTTTCACCTTGACAAAAACTAAAGGGCAATACAATCCAACGACTGCCGTTTTTTCCCGGAAGTCTGTTAAGGATGTCAATTAAAGGCATTTTCTCCGAATATTCATTCGCCATTTTTTTAAGCTTACAGGAAGTGATTATTTTTTCTTTTGATGACGATGTTTCTTCCTGTTCACTTTGATTCTTGTTTTGTTTTTCACGTTTGTTTTCTTCGTCATGCCGTCTGCGTGAATCAGGGTCAACCGCTTGAGCGTACGTTTCAAGCCCTTTTGAGTTTAGCTCTACTCCTTTAGCTTCTGCGGCGGCGGCGGCAAGAGCAAGCGCCTCTCTGATTTTCAAAACGGTTGATTGTTCGGACGTTTCTGCCGCACCCGTTTGGTTTGGCGCAGCAAAAGGAAGTGTCATTTGTGCAGTGCTCGCTTGATTTTGAGAAAGAGGTACTGTTTGTTTGTTTTGCATAAAAACCTGACGGCGAACCGCTGTTAAAATGTCAGGTTTTAACGGCAAGGAAAAAAAACGGGCAAAAGTAATAATCGAATTTGAAAGTTTATCCGAAGGTAACCCTGCCGCGGCAGTTAATGAAACCATAGGGCGCACTGCAGAATTCACGACAGCCGGAGTGACAGCGGTTTTAACTGTTGTTTTTGAGCTGGAAACAGGCGCTGACTGCGGTTTGGTTTTTGGTAATTCGATTCTCTCGATCATCCTGTTGTTGATTTCATTCCATTTACTTTTTCAACAATCATATCCACAATTTGCTGCGGAGTAAAATGATCTGTTTGAATAACCATATCAACAAAATCATAGTTATCTGTATCAATATTATAAATGCGCAAATAACGGTCATGATCCTGCCTGTCCCGTTCTAAAGTAAATGCCCTGACTTCATCTGAGTCACCGCCTTCTCTTTTTACAATACGCTCCGCTCTTATTCTCGAGCTTGCCCTCAGATAAATTTTAACATCGGCTTCTTCCAGCACCCATATAGCGAGGCGTGAACCAATAACGCAGCCGTCACTTTCACGAGCAAGACGAACTTGGCGTGTATCTACTTCTTTGTCCCACATATCATCTTTTGAGGCAAGTTCAAGCACTGCTTTTAAATCGAGATTCCGCTCTTTGGCGAGTGAGCGAAAAGTAAAGTTAATAAACTTAAGTCCAAGAGTTTCAGCGAGCATTTTGCTTATTGTAGTATTTCCGCAGCCGCTTCTTCCGGAAATAGCAATTTTGATGTTATTCTTCATCAGATCCTTCTTTTTATTCGATATTCCTTAATTGTTCTCTGATGTTTTCAAGAGATTCTTTCATTATTATAACTTCATTAGTTACTTTTATTATAGCACTTTTTGAGCCGATTGTGTTTACTTCACGGTTGATTTCCTGACAAAGAAAATCCAGTTTTTTGCCAGAACACACTTTTTTTTGGGTTTCATCACGGAATTCGCCTAAATGAGACGATAAACGTGAAATTTCCTCAGAAATTGTGTATTTCATCAAAAGCAAAGCAGTTTCCGAAAGAACCCTGTTTTCGTCGATTTTATTTCCAAGCAATTCCTCAAAACGCCTTCGGATATTTTCTTTAATGGTATCTTCAATTTCGGCAGCAAAGGAAATAACAA
>WQWD01000247.1 GCA_009785545.1 Treponema sp.
CCGCTTAATCAAGGGATTCCGCCGTATATTCACAAGGTTTGAGAAACTCGACATTATGTTTGCTGGGTTCATTCAGCTTGCATTGGTTTATCTTGCTATGCGGTAGTGTGAACAGGCTCTAGCTACAGAAACGCAAACCTCAAAAACAAGCGATAATTCTTCAACAAAAAGCGATTACCTCGCATGAAGTAATCGCTTTTTTTTAGCTGTCGAACTTGTGTCGTACCTATTTTATCAGTCGTTTCAACTCCTCATAAAAATTCTCTCGTGTTCCCGCTAAAATGACAACAACATACCCATTATCTTGTTCATAAACGCGATAAGCAAGCTCATAATTTACACCACCATGCTTTACATCGTAGCCAAATATGCCACGCAAATCTCCAACTTTTTGACTCCCGATATATGGGTCAACCTTTATTTTGTCAATCGCCCGTTTGAAAGCGGAAAGCAGTTGTTTGTCTTTGATTTTCTTCAAATATTTTTCAGCGGCTCTAGAATAGCTAACTTCATACATAGACTATTCCTCCCCGAAAATATCTTTGGTTGTAACGCTCTCACGCTTACCGCTTGCTATCTCGTCTGCTTCGTCAATAAGCATGCCAACTGCTTTTTTAATGTTGCCCCGCTGTTCAGCAAATTTTGTAAGCAATTCGTCACCGCTTAATCCCTGCGAAACCAAATCTTTTAATATTTCCATTGTAAAGCTGTCATCAGAATTGGTCAATGGACGAAGCACAATAGAATCTTCGGTCAAAAAGCACTCAACCTCTTTTCCGAAACCAAGCTTTTCATAAAATTTCATAGGGATTGTCACTTGCCGTTTGCCTGTTACATTAATTATTTTCCGTTCTATTACAGAGTTTTCCAATACGCGCATAGCTATACCGCCTTTCACAAATATTATAATTAAATAGGAAAATAACTATTCCTATCATCCATGATTTATTATATCAAGGATAACAGGAAAAATCAAGGTATAAGATAATTTCATTAAAAACTTCATATTATAATATTTGCATAGTATCAATTATTTAGCTTATTACATAATATACATTTTATTAACATATTTCATATATTTTCTTTTTTTTATATTTTGTCACCTCAATAAAATAAATGAATACGCTTTAATATATTTTAAAACTTATTAATATTTATTAAGATGTGATAATCAAAAAATTTAAAACACATTAAAACTTATAAGCACAGCAAAATGCACCACACTTGCAAGCAGACCTCGTTAGCAATTGATTCTACAGACACTTGCAAAAAAGGCATTATCTTGATATAATAAAAACCAACAAGATTTTACATTAATCTTATATCTTACATTACCCATAAAACGAAAGGTGGTCACCAAAATTGGCAACACGAGCTTTAGAGCAAGACGAATACAGAGAAATAATAAAATTGCTGTTAGAAGGCTTTAAAACACATACAGGGGCAATATTCCGTCCCAACGAGCAAATAGCTCTTATATTTCAATTGCAGGCAAGTTTAGGTCTGCGCATAGGTGATGTGCTTAACCTTCACGTAAGTAATTTCCGCAATGGAAAATTGGAAACGACAGAAGGTAAAACAAAGAAATTACAGTATAGGGATATAAATCCTGCCGTAAGCTATTGCGTTAAGGATTATGCCTTGGTCAAAAATTTGCAATTCAGGGATAGGCTTTTCAAAATATCGGTAAGGGGCGTGCAAAAGCAATTAAAGATTATCACAGATTATTTGGGGCTGAACAACATAGGGACGCACAGCTTCCGAAAGATGTATGCCACATATGTGTATGAAACAAATAATAACAATATTGAATTATTAAAAGAGCTGCTCAATCATACGAGCGTAGCCACAACGCAACGCTATATAAGAACGTCCCAAGCTGTCATAAATGCAGCTTCTGCAAATGTAAACTTTATATAAGGCTTTGCACGAAATTCGTGTTTTTCACGGCAAAGAACATGCCACATAACAAATAAAATAATCCAAGCCCCCAAGAGCCTGAAAATGCAGGCTCTTTTTCTGTTGGTTCGCGTCCGAATACAAACGCGCCATTTATGGTTGTCGGGGGTGGAATTGAAATAAAAGCAGAAGATAAGCCGAAAAAAATGGCTTGGAGGTTAAAACCAAAAATAGAATAATATATTTTGTTCAGCATTTTAACGGACATTAATGGATAATTTCGGATATAAAATTCAAATGGATTTTTAACTATATAATGTAAAAAATTACATGGATAAAATTACTCTAAATATGCATCCAATAAACATAAGATTAATTCGCCGCTGATTATTGCAATCATAGGTTGGGGTGTCGACTATGATAGTGATACTTTTTTTATATTCTTAATACATTTCTTTTATTTATTTTTGAAAAAAGTTTTTAAAAAAGGTATCATAATGAAACATATGTCGTTAATTTAAACGTAAAGATATTTATAATCACCAAAAAATATCAAAATAAACCGTAATTATCAGGTAATAAATGTAAAGTAA
Source organism: Treponema sp. (assembly GCA_009785545.1). Classification (GTDB taxonomy): domain Bacteria; phylum Spirochaetota; class Spirochaetia; order Treponematales; family Breznakiellaceae; genus WQXQ01. The sequence goes on from WQWD01000247.1 coordinate 2,493, forward strand.
GATTTTCTATGATTCTATAATAATGTAAAAGCCCTATAATTATTCAATTACTTTCTTTGGGAAAATATAAAGTGGCGATGTAATTTTCGACAATCAATCAACCGGCGGATAATCATATCTAAAATTTGACATAAAAACAAATCCTTCACAAAAATGTGCGGATTTCAACGTTTTCCAGGCATGGCAAACAGACCGAACCGGTCTTTTTGTTTTGGAAAAATATTCAATTAAATTTCAGCCTTAATTTCCGAATCCGGGCTAAAATCTTTGAACTACTTTAGATTTTCTTCTTCCCGGGGATTTTCGCCGGCGCCTTCCCGGTTTTGGTTTTGATTCTCATCTCCCCGGAGAAGGTTTTCGTTAATGCTCTCTTGGTCTTGCCTTTTGCTCTTGCTGCTGTTCTCTTGAAGAAATTCTTTAGTGCTTACATTTTCTTGGTTTTCCCCGGTTTCCCGATATTTCGTTTGACGGATGTGAGATTTTGCTTCGTATCCCTTGTCATCTTTATCATCTTGCCAATTCATTTGTCTGAAATCGAAATCAACAATCATGTTGCCCAGATTGCTGTCTCTCTTGAGAAATCCTCTTGTTCTCAATTCTCCGACGAAAGAGGGAAGGCTTTGAATTGCATCGCTTTCAATGTCCCCTCTTCCCATACACCATTTTATATATGCCCTGTGAAGGTCTGAAGTTTTGATTTTGTTTCCCGGAGACGATTTCAGGCAATTATTCATAAAGCCTCTCAAGATATCACTTTCCTCATGATATCTTGCGTTTGCGTTGCGGACGGAAGAGGGCTTTTTAAGCCCTTCTTCCCGCATCATCATTAACCCCTTGAGGAAATAGTTGAAAATACCCGGGGTATTTTCAGGCTGCCTCAGGAAGGTTTTTAAACTCTTATCCCTTTCATCCTCCGCAAAATGCCTGTCGAAGGTGACAACATTTACCCTGCCGCTCTCGAAGAGTGATGGGTCTTTGATTGTAGGCTTGTGATTTGCGCTTACAAATACTTTTGCTTTCAGCCGGAATTCAAAGCTTCTCTGATATAAGAAGCGCGCGGTTATCGTGTCGCCTCCCGTCATTTGCTTAACGAGAGACCCGTTGAGCCTGAGTCCGCGATCCGGTTCATTAACGCTTATCAGCCTTACCCCTCTCAGTCGTGCCAAATCTTCGCTTGCCCCGCCGCTGTTGGCGAATTTTCTTTCCGCTATGGTTTCGGGTTGTACTGTACGTCCGTAGTCGCCCCAAACATGCAATGCGGTTTCCATAAGGGTTCCCTTGCCGTTTCTGGTGGTTTTTCCGTAAAGAATAAACATGCATTCTTCGGAAATGTCGTCCGTCAAAGAATATCCGAAGGATTTTTGCAGATAAAGCTCTTTTTCTTTATCGCCGCAAGTTATTTCTCCCATGAATTCTTCGAATCGTTCGCAGCGTGCGGAGGGGTCGAAATGAACATTCATGCTCATGGTTATGAAGTCTCGGGGGTTATGGGGTCGGAAGACCGTCCTCAGTTCGCCGAGCGTTTTCATGCCTTTTATGTTTGTCACATCCAATGTCCGATACGATAAATTTAAATAAATTTCATCAAATCTATTAAAATCTATACTTTGCAAGGCTCACGCTCTTGCTTCCTTGTTCATCGCGTCCCGTTTCGCTTGCGCTACTACGGTTTGATATA
>WQWD01000248.1 GCA_009785545.1 Treponema sp.
AATAATAATTTCGTGATACACTACAATTGAAATTTAAATTTGGAGTTTTATAGTCAATTGACTATTTCCGATTGTAAATACTTATTGTACAATAAATAAAATTAAAGGACTATAAAATGAAATTAAAAGGTGTAGTAATTATTTGGGCTTTTGTTCTTGTGAGCTGCATTAATCAGCATGAACCTGTAACCGGAATTACTCTGGAAAAAAGTACGCTTACTCTGACTATGTTTGCCAGCGAACAGTTAGATTTTATTATCCAGCCTCCAGATGCGACAAATCGAAATGTAACATGGACATCAAGCGCACCTGAAGTTGTGTATGTAACACAAGATGGGATAGTTACTGCCCTAAATTTCACCTCCGACGGAAACATCAAGTTCAATACCGGAGAGGGCACTTCAATTGCCCCAGTTTACGAGCCGGCGGCAGGATCTGCGATTATTACAGTAACAACAGCGGACGGTGGGTATCAGGCGTCTATTACAATTTATACTACTATGGCCGGCACAGTTGATATTTTAGATCTTCCGCCAATAAAAGATCAATTTGCCGGTTTTTTCATGATGGGAAATATCTTAAGAAATCCGGGAACTGCCGCCCAATGGCCGAATATTGTCGAAGTAACCGGGATAGGCACTAATGCCAGAATTATTAATCAGGGTCTCGTCAGGCATTTTAACGCTATTACTGCGGAAAATCACATGAAGCCAAGCTTTACGATAACTGGCAGGGATTTTGCGACAGGCGATTTTATCTGGAATATCGCTAATCGCAGCAACTTGGATAATTTTCTTTATGCCGCCGAATACCACGGAATGGAAGTTATCGGTCACACTTTATTATGGCACAGTCAGAATGCGGCTTGGATGTGGAGGGACATTGCCACGCAAGATGGAACCGCCATAGCAACCAGAGAAGAAGCTCTTGAAATCATGGAAGCATATATTACAGAGAAGGTGGGACACTTCACTGGCAGAATACACACATGGGATGTGTTAAACGAAATATTTCCAAATAATGCCCCCAGTGGTGCGGATTGGAGATATTCGATGCGAAGCAATCTAGGGCATGGAGCTGCTAATCCTTGGTTTGCGGCGATTGGATACGATTTTGTGTACTATGGATTCTTGTTCGCTCGCCGTGCCGATCCGAATGCGATCTTGTATTACAACGATTACAATACTGATATGCCGAATAGGGCTCGCTTAATTCGTGATATGGTTCAATATGTAAATGACAGATACTTGGCAAATGAAGGCTCCGGATCCGGCAGGCTTCTTATCGAAGGGATCGGTATGCAGGAACATCACAATTTAGGGATTACACCTGAAAGTATACAAGAGGCAATAAACCTATTCAGAACATTGAATATTGCCGGAAGAAACCCTATTAGATTATCTGTTAGTGAACTTGATATACTTGCGTACCAAAATTGGAGTGCTTTTCAAGGAAATGGTGTTGGGCAAGCATCCAACTCAAATCATTTATCAACTGTGACTAATGATGCTCTTGCGGCACAAGCTCGTCGTTTCTATGAGTTTTTTCTAGTGTATTTAAGAAATGCTGACATAATTGAGCGTGTATCATTTTGGGGTATTAACGATAATACAAGCTGGCGATCCAGCGGCTTGCCATTAATCTTTGATCACTTAGGCAGAGCAAAGCCTGCTTATTTTAGAATTATCGAAGCGCTTGAATATTTCAAGCAGACAAATTAGAGCAAGCGGCAAGGCCTATCGTGTGTTATGTGCCATTTGCCAAAAACTTGAAAAGCTTATGAAAAAATAGAAAAATTCGCCATGTATGATTGATAAATAATCAAACATGTGATATATTTTTTATTAAGGGTTTATAGAAACTATTAAATTTATCTTAATCGGTAAGGTTGGTAATCTATGAAAGATATGAATGATTTACAGGTAGAAAACTACGATGCAAAAGAAGTTGGAACAAAAAAACAGTCGTTGGTAAAACGTGCGGCTACTGCGGGCGGTGCGATTGTTTTGTTGTTTAACTTAACTGGCTGTCCATTTCCAATTGTTGCCGGTGGTGCAGGTGCGTGGTTTCATAGCTGTGCGGTGGATGAATGTGAATGTGACGAGTGTGAGTGCACGGACGATGAGTGTGCAGAAGAGGCTGAGTAAATTTGAACATAAATAACTTAGCCTTACACTTGACTGAGCAGTGCAATATGCGCTGCAAGTATTGCTTTATGACACCCGGAAGCGGGCGAATGTCGGCAGAGGTTGCTGAAGCGGCTGTTGATTATTTATTGCAAGAGTGCGGCGAATATGCCACTGTTACATTCTTCGGCGGAGAGCCTTTATTAGAGTTTGATCTCATAAAGCACATTACAGAATATACACGCAAAAAATCAAGTTTTCCTGTTTTGTTGGACATTGTAACCAATGGAACGTTATTGACAGAAGAATTTTTAGAGTATGCTGACAATAATGAAATTAAGATTGGCATATCGTATGACGGTTTGTTGAACGATCATAACAGAGTTAACGAGAACAATGAGCCTGTTTTGGATATCGCAAGCTGCAAGGACATTATTAGCAAATACGGCATATTGTCTGCAAGTGTTATCGATGTAAATAATGTAGGTATGTGGCATGAAAATGTATTGCACCTAAGAAGTTTGGGCTTTAAATCTATGAATTTTTTTATTGATTATTCATCACCCTGGAAAGCCGAACATGTTGATGTTATGCGCAGAGAATTTTTCAAAATCGCAGACACTTATATCAAGTGGATTAAAGATGATGATAAAGTCCTTATAGGCAAAATTGATGACATGGTAAAAGCGTGTTTGGGTAAATTTGGTTTGAGCAAAAAACAGATACGACGTGATTTGGTATACTCTGTCGCTGTTAACGGCGATGTTTATCCGTACGCATCGGCTGTGGGTAATAAAAAATTATGTTTAGGCAATGTTGTTACGGGTATGAATCAAACACTATTAAACAAAGTTAATAATCTTGGTTTTGTTAAAGGTTGTGAAAAATGCCCTATAAACGATGCTTGTGTAGCGGCTAAAGGTAATAATATAACTGATGAAATAGAGCCATTTGCCTATCCGATAGCGTGCCATGGGTATAAAATTTCTTTTGACGCTGCAAACTATGTATTGAGTAAGCTAATATAGTATCAATATTTTCAACGTGGACGAGACACAAGTGTATATGTTCCGTTAAAATTGTTTAATTCAACATAACCATCATCCCAAAAATTCCTAATATTTCCTTTCAAACCATCTACGGTAAGTTTGTTATTTAAAACTACGGCTGAAAATGAAACCTCTACCCCTGTATTATCCCCTTGGGTTTCATGGTAAATAATTGTTAAGATGTTTTCACCAGAATGATTTAAGGAAAATTCAAAAATATGGGTACTGCTGTTTCCGAAAGGATAAAATCTAACTACAGGCATAGGTGGATCAACTTCAGGACGACAAGTAGGACAAGTACCCGAAAAATACGCCCAAGAATGCGCATTGGTAATGATAGATAATTCCTCAGAACTATCATCCTTAGCCCAAAGCCCTTCTAGATAGAATTGCGGCAAAGAATAATCTATTACAGGTTCTACAAAAACCCATCTGCAAATTCCTTTTTCAGGATCACATTCTGTTCCTTCAAGATCACAGCCGATTAACCCAAATACCAAAACAATTGAAAATACAATCATTGGCAATACATTTTGAAACTTTTTCATAAAGTTCTCCCTTTTAATATATTTCGCCGTAAGGCGATAAAAAAAGGTCATAAATGCACAAAATTCTGTCCACTGCGCCGCAGACGCATGATTTTAATTTACAATGACCATTTATAGTTACTATATTCTATATTCCTTATAATTTAATACTATCGCATATCTAACAGGAATTCCATATATTATGCGAATAATCTGCAAAATTCAGATAAAATTCAACGATGCTGTCACGAATGGCAATACAAGATAAATTTGATAAAATGCTGTTTTGGTTTCGTTTAACTCTTTGATTTTCCTGGAGGTCTAGTGTTCTGTCCTATTCGGTTTGCAATATCGCAAGGTGCGTTAATTCCTTGTTGAGCAAGGAATTAACTTAACCTGTATTGTGTCATTTGTATAGGACAGAACACTAGTGCTGCGAAAGCAGCAA
>WQWD01000249.1 GCA_009785545.1 Treponema sp.
TCCGTAGGAAAAGCGACAAGCCCGCCGTCACAAAGAATTTGCGCCGCTCGTTTGAGGGAATCTGAAGAAATTGAGTGATAGTTCATGTTTGGATAATATCTGAATATTTGGAAATTTGTCAACATTGAAAATTAAAGAAACAATTGGAAAAACTGAAGTTTTGCATTGCCTCAAATGCATAAAATATATAAAATACCGGCATGGCAAAAAAACAATTTTCAGGCAAAGTGTATCTGGAACTCAACTTGGGCAGCAATACAAAATATAAAAGTCTTCGCCGGACACGCCCTCAATCGAATCTTGAATTATTCAGAGTGATTGAACGTGCGGGGAAAGACAAAAAAATCGGCGGGATTATCCTTAACTTATCATCGTTTAACGCAGAACGGGAAACTTTATGGGAGCTGCGAAATTCACTTGAAAGATTTAAATCAACCGGGAAAAAGATATGCGCTTTTTTAAGCTCCGCCGATCTTGACAAATACTGCCTTGCCACTGCCGCTGACAAAATCGTATTTGATGAACAGGGCGGACTTGCACTTACGGGTTACTGCTGGGGAAGAAGCTTTGTCAAACACAGCCTCGAAAAAATAGGAGTTGCTGTGAGAGAACTCCGTTACATGGAATACAAATCTGCGATGGAAACTTTTACACGCAACTCGCTTTCAGACGCCGACCGCAAACAATACGGAGAAATATTAGACGACATAATGGAAGTTACACGTGAAGCCGTTACAAAAGCACGAGGCTGGACTGCCGAAGAATTCGACACGGTTTTAAACGACTTTTTGTTTTCTTCAAAGAGCGCCCTCGAACGTGGGCTTGTTGACAGCATTGGCAGAAAAGATGCTGTTATTAAAACCATAAATGAATTGTCGGGGCAGGAGATTAAACATTTTGCTGTTTACGGCAATAAAGAGACAAGTCTTACAGAAGCGGAAATGCTTTACAGAGCGCCAAGAGCGGGCGGACTTTTTTGTAAATCGCCTATAATCGCCGTCGTATACGCCAGCGGCACTACCGACATGGAAAGTGGAATGGCAGCCGGAGCTTTAGCGCATACAATTAAAGAGGTATTGGAAAACAAACGAGTTAAAGCGATGGTAGTGCGAATGAACTCTCCGGGAGGAAGTGCTGAAGCTGCCGATTACATCTCCGAAGCTATTAAAGCCGTGAAAGAAAAAATCCCTGTGGTTGTATCAATGGGTGCTGTTGCGGCTTCTGGCGGTTATTGGGCAAGCATGAGCGCTAATCACATTGTGGCATCACCTTTAACACTTACAGGTTCAATTGGCGTTATAGCCAGCTGGTTTTACGAAAACGGACTTAACAAAAAGCTTGGTCTCACAGTCGATTATATGCAGAGGGGAAAACACAGCGATTTAACTACCGGCTTTTTTCTTCCTCACCGTAACTTGGACGAAGAAGAAGAAAACCGTGCCAAGCAGTTAATTATCGATTCATACAACGATTTTACGGCAAAGGTTGCGGCTTTTCGCGGGATGGATATTGATCGGGTCGAATCACTGGCGCAAGGCAGGGTTTATTCTGGAGCCGCCGCATTAAAAGCCGGGCTTATCGACAGCTTAGGCGGGCTTGACGACGCTATTCGAATTGCCAAAGAACTGGCGAATATTTCCGCCAAGAAAAAAATTACTTACAAGGAATACCCCAAACCAAAGTTTAAAGACAGATTGCTGGAGAAGCTGCTTTCATCGCAAACATCAATCGGTACTTTTGCGCTTACTAAACTTGCGAACAATTACGGCGAAACAGCGGCAGCTTTGGCAGCAAGCTTCCTCTCGACATCTTTGCCCGAAGAGATCAGCTTCCGCATAGCGCATAACGGAAAAGCTTTGCCTATACTGCCGTTGGACAGTCAACTTTTAAAAGTGTCCTATCAATAAAAGATTTATAACTCCCATAACTAATGCGATCAATAATACGATTGGGATAAGCTTCTTTAAGATTAATGATTCCTGCCCCACTTGTTTTGACGCAATTGCTCCCATCAATATCAGCGTAGGGCCGATTGCGACTCCTACCGAAGCGGAGATTGATTGGGAAGCGGTCATCATTGCGGTACTTACATTTAAGCGTTCGGCAATGGCGTATTGAAAAGCTCCAAACAGCACATTGGAATTGGTGTTGTTTCCTGTCAGAAAACTGCCAAGTACGCCAAAAAACGGCGAGAACAATGGATAGGCACGTCCCACAATATCCGCAATGTCATAAGCAAGCCTGTGAGTCATGCCGGAATCCATCATAATCAGCGACATATTGCCTAAAGCCAAAAGAGCGAGGGTTGCCGGTATTCCTTTTTTAACTGTTTTCTGTACCGTGCCGCGAAACAAACCAGTGTCCCAAACACCGGCCCGCTGGTAGATCAGACAAGCTGCGGCAGAGGCAATTATCAACACAAAAAACGGATGAACAAATAACCGTATCCTGTTGTAATTTAGCTCTTCATCTACAAAATGAGGCGTTTCCAAATTTGTTTCGGACGCCGGAAAGTTAAACGAAACCGACACAGTATCTCTGACAGCGGGCGGAATAAACTGAAACAACAGCAGCAATATCAAGATAAGAGCGTAAGGAAACAATGACTGAAATAAATTAAGCTTGTCTTTGTAAAAAGCAATTTTTGGTTTATCTTGATCCTCAGAAACTTTTTGGCGAGAACGAATTTTATACAAAACAAACATTACGATTAGCCCAACCAAGGCGGTGTTTAAAGTGGCAAGAGAATACATCCCAAAAGAAATTGTAATAAATTGAACGGCTGTCATTACCACAGAAACGGGCAGTATGTAGGCAAGCCCTTTTTTTATGCCCTTTAACCCGTCGTACAACCAGCACACGCCGATACCTGTCAATAAATGGGCGGCAGTATTGAATATCCACATGGGAATACCCAAATCCGCCTCTGGAATGCCTGTTTTTCCCTGAATAACAAAAAAAGCGGCTCCCATTGAGCCAAAAGTAACCGCCCATGAATGTCCAAGCAGTGCGGCAGCAAGGGATTTTACCTTGTCGAAGCCAAGAGCGATCAGAATAGGAGTAACAATGACGGCAGGCACTCCAAATCCGGCAATACCCTGCAAAAGCCCTGTAAAAAGCCATGCGAGTAACACAAACGCTACAAATTTATCTTGTATAAAAATAGTAATGTTTTTATTGATAACATCAATTGCCCCAAAATCGCTCACTATATGGTAAAGAAACAACGCCCCCCACACGATTAACGATACAAACAACGCCAGCCACAGCGCTTTTCCAACAGCTACAGACAAACCAAAAGGTGATAATCCGAAAAAAACCAGCGCTATAACAAGAGCGATCCCAAGAGAAATTGCCCCTGCCTTAGCCACAGAAATTTTGACGACTATTAAACAAATCAGTAAACTGACTATCGGTAATAGTGACAAAATCGTCATCATGTGCGTCTCCTTTATCTAAAAAAGTTTTATTGTTGTATGATACAAAAAATATCGCATTGTACGCAATGGGGGATGACAATCATCGGCAGGGGGAGAGGCGTGGCTGGCAGGGAAAAACTCTGCCGAAGAGTCAAGAGGGGAACCTTCGCCCATACTGGGCTCGGTTGAGGTCACCACTCCAGAACCTCAGCAGAGGATAGAAAAGCCTTAAATTAATTGCAGTTGTAATGAGAATATTTTAAATTGCTGAGTTTCTTGCGCGGGAGCCGGTCGGGTCTCCCCCTGAGTTTTTTCTGCCAGACACGCCTCTCCCACTGCCATAATTGTAATACACCATCCCCATTGCGTACGATGTCAAAACCTCTTTGCCTCTGCTTCAATTGTAGTGGTTTCTCCGTGTCCGGGATAAACCTTGATGTTTCCGTCCATTTCAAAAAGGCGTTTAAGGCTGGAAAACAGGGCTTTCTCGTCTCCGCCGGGCAGGTCTGTGCGGCCGTAACCGTTTGCAAACAGAGTGTCACCTGTAAAAATAACATTTTGTTCTTTATCCCAAAACGCAACACTGCCGGGAGTGTGACCGCTTAGATGAAGCACAGTAAACGGGCCTATTACCCTGCCCTCCTCAAGAAAAATGTCCGGCTCGGGAACATCGTTCCAGTAAGCGTCTAAAAAGGCGGCATCGCCAAAAGCTGTTTTTAGATCATTAAAA
>WQWD01000250.1 GCA_009785545.1 Treponema sp.
AAAAAAGCCCTCAAGGAAATCCTTAAGGGCGTTATTTTTGAAAATAAACCTGTTTATAACAGATTTTAATTTTCTTTCATCCGGACTATACCGTCGGCATCGGAGTTTCACCGATTCAATCTGCGCCTGTTCGAAACGCAGAGTCGCGGGCTTTACCGCCGGTCGGGAATTACACCCCGCCCTGAAAATGTAAGTACACTGTATCATTTAAATCAAAACTTGTCAATGAAGCAAATTCAATTCTCTCTTAATACCCAACAGCAGCATCACCAGACAGAAGCTTCACCGCAGAGCTTGTCCCAATCCTTGATACACCGGCGTTTATAAACGTGATTAAATCTTCACGGGTTTTTAAACCGCCCGCCGCTTTGATCTTCACGTTTGATCCGATGTGTTTTTTGAAAAGTTCAATATCCGCAAGCACAGCACCCGCTGTTCCAAAACCCGTTGATGTCTTGATAAAATCAGCGCCCGCCTCTGTTACAATTTCGCACAGCCGTATTTTTTCGTTTTCCGTTAAATAACAAGTCTCGATAATTACTTTAAGGATTTTTTCGCCGCAAACCTGCTTTAATAGCTTGATCTCCGCAGACACATATTCAAAGTGAGCGTTTTTAATGTCGCAAACATTGATCACCATGTCGATTTCGCCGGCTCCGCCAAGAATGGCGTGTTGTGCTTCGAGGATTTTTGCGGCAGTAATAGCGTAACCGAGAGGAAAACCAACCACCGTACAAATATTTAAATTATCGTATTCATTGCTGACAGGTTTTACATAACAAGGCGGAATACAAACAGAAGCGGTTTTGTATTTGAGTGCCTCGTCGCATAACGCTTTGATTTCTTCCCACGAAGAAGTCATCTTTAAAAGGGTATGATCAATTTTTGACAGGATTTCTTCATTTGTCATAGGCACGAATAAACGACCACCGAATTATGCGAATAACATTTGATACATCCCGGTCGGTGCTGTCCGAAAAGTTGGTTACTTCTCGGACATCGCCGGATTCGCATAATTCGATGTTAAAAATTAAAGATGGTACAATTCCCGCTGCTCATAATGAGTGTGAAGCAGTTCATGTGCTTTGTGGCCGCCGGGTTCGCCCAGGAATTCTTTGTAAACCTGATTGATAAACGGGTTCTGGTGTGAACAGCGGTGCTGTGATTTTTCATCGTCAGTGTAAATGCCTTTGGCACGCTTTTCACGAACAGCGTCAGTACAGCCGTAAGGCTGTCCGCCTCCGCCAACACAGCCGCCACGGCAAGCCATTACCTCAACAAAGTGGTATGGCGGCTCTTGCCCTGAGTCTCTGGCGGCACGGATTTTATCCAACACAACAGCAATGTTTCCCATTTGATGAGCAACGGCAATGCGTATCTTCGTTCCGTTTTCAAAATCAACCTCTCCTTCCTTTATGCCTTCAAGCCCGCGAGCAGGTTTAAAGTCTACGTTAGAGAGTTCTTTTTTCGTTACAAGATGGTAAGCACTGCGAATAGCAGCTTCCATTACGCCGCCTGTCGAGCCAAAAATGACACCCGCTCCAGTGTACGACCCTAAGGGGTTGTCGGCTTCTTCGTCATCAAGATTGAGTATGTCGATACCAGCCTGCTTGATCATACGGGCAAGCTCACGAGTAGTTATTACAATATCGATATCATAACCTGTGTCCTTGCCAAGCAGCTTACCGGCACTCTTCATGTCGTCGTTGCGTTGTGTTTCCCATTTTTTTGCGGTACAAGGCATTACAGAAACAGAATAAACTTTAGCCGGATCGACTCCCGCTTTATCAGCCCAATATGCTTTGATCATGGCACCCATCATCTGCATAGGAGATTTTGCTGTCGAAAAATTGGGAATCATGTCGGGGTAATATTTTTCGAGGTAATCTACCCACGAAGGACAGCAGGTGGTAATCAGCGGAAGCGGACTCGACGGCTTTGCGCCCTTTTCATTGAGGCGTTTTACAAGCTCTGTGCCTTCTTCCATGATGGTAAGATCGGCGGAGAAGCTTGTATCAAAAACTGTTTTAAAACCAAGACGGCGCAGAGCAGCGTAGATTTTTTTCGTGAATACTGTACCCGGCTGGAGTCCGAAGTCTTCGGCTAACGCTACACGAACAGCGGGGGCAATTTGCACAACAGTGTGTTTTTCCTGATCCTGCAGAGCTTTCCACACCTTCGGCGTATCATCACGTTCGTAAATTGCTCCTACAGGACAATGAGCGGCGCACTGTCCGCACTTGATACAAGGGCTGTCGCCAAATGGCGTATCCGCCGCACTGGCGATTTTTCCGGCAAAACCCCGCCCAAGGAATTCCAAAGCCCAAACATTTTGCACATCCTGGCACACCTTTACACAGCGTCCGCAGCGGATACATTTTTCAGGGCATAAAACGATGGCAGGATTTGTATCATCAATAGGAAGATCGTTTTTGATTTTTTTGAACGGCACTTCCTTTATGCCAAAATCAGCCGCAATATCCTGAAGTTCGCAGGAATTGTTACGTGAACATTTCAGACAATCATCGGGGTGGTTGGAAAGAATAAGTTCCAATACTGCACGCCTTACCGCAATGATTTCAGCATCATGAGTAATGATGTTCATATTAGGTTCGCATAAAGTACAGCAGGCACGTACCATCTTTGGAGACGTTCCCATTCTGACAATACAAATACCACACGAAGCCCACGGAGGAAGATCCGGAGTATAACATAGAGTCGGGATTTTTATATTTACAAGTTTTGCGGCATCAAGAATTGTTGTTCCTTGTTCTACCTCTAATGCTTTTCCATTAATTGTTATGTTAATCATTTTTTACTCCTTCCCTTAAACCTTGATAACCGCATTAAATTTACAAACAACCTGACATTCGCCGCACTTAACGCAGTCTTCCTGAACAATATAATAAGGCGCTTTTTTCTTGTCGGGATGTTTCGCCGCATCTTCCTGAAAGATACAATTTGTGGGACATTTTCTCGCACAAATGCTGCAGCCGATACATTTCGGCGTATCAATCATGAATCTTACAAGTCCTTTGCATTTTCCGGATCGGCATTTTTTGTCGTGAATATGCTCAAGGTATTCTTCACGGAAAGTTTTGATAGTAGACATGACAGGGTTTGCCGCCGTACATCCAAGCATACATAGTGATGCTTTTGTTATTGCGTGCCCTATTTCTTCGAGTTTATCAAGGTCTTCTTCTTCTCCGTTACCATCAGCGATTTTTTCTAAAATCTTGAGGATTTGGGTAGTTCCAATGCGGCAAGGCGAACATTTTCCGCAGCTTTCCTCGACACAAAATTCCATGTAAAAGCGTGATACGTCAACGACACAGTCATCTTCGTCCATTACAATCATGCCGCCCGAACCCATCATGGAGCCGTTAGCAGTCAATGTTTCAAAGTCGATAGGAATGTCAAGGGATTTTTCGGTAAGGATACCGCCTGAGGGGCCGCCTGTCTGCACTCCCTTGAATTTTTTTCCGTCTTTGATTCCGCCGCCGATGTCAAACACAATGTCACGTAACGTAGCGCCCATCGGTACTTCGATTAATCCTGAGTTTTTTACCTTCCCTGTAAGGGCAAATACTTTGGTTCCCTTAGAGCCTTCCGTTCCGATTTTCGCAAGCCAAGCACCGCCTTTTGCGGTAATGACAGGAATATTTGCAAATGTTTCGACATTGTTAATGACCGTTGGTTTTTCCCAAAGGCCTTTGTTTGCCGGAAACGGCGGCTTGGGAACGGGCATTCCCCTGTTGCCTTCTACAGATTTGATAAGCGCAGTTTCCTCGCCGCAGACAAATGCTCCGGCTCCAAGCCGGATTTCGATGTCAAAATCGAATCCCGATCCCAGTATGTTTTTTCCTAAAAGACCGTATTGTTTTGCCTGCTCAAGCGCAATTTTAAGCCGTTCAATTGCAAGCGGATATTCAGCACGGATATACACATAACCTTCGTTAGCGCCGATGGCTTTACCTGCGGTGATCATGCCCTCAATGACAGAATGAGGGTCGCCTTCTATTGTGGAACGATCCATGTAAGCGCCCGGATCGCCTTCGTCAGCGTTACAAATAATATATTTAACATCGCCGACGGCTTTGCGTGCCAAGTCCCATTTAAGCCATGTAGGAAAACCAGCTCCG
>WQWD01000251.1 GCA_009785545.1 Treponema sp.
CGAACCGTTTAACTTTGATTCTACAACTCTGTCAATTTTACGCAACTCTTCGACAAGGGCGTTTTTTGTATGCATTCTTCCCGCTGTATCGGCGATAACGACATCGGCTCCGCCGGAAACAGCGGCTTCCAGCGCATCAAAAACAACTGCCGCCGGATCGCCTCCCTGTTTGTGCGCAACTACCCTGACCATATTTGAAATTTCGTTTAACCTTTCTCCATGTATTTTTAGTTGATCAATAGCCGCCGCTCTAAAAGTATCACCTGCGGCAAGAATTGATTTTTTGTTAAATTTTACGTTGTAAAGAGACGCCAATTTTGCGGCGGTTGTAGTTTTGCCTACGCCGTTAACGCCCAAAAGTAAAACAGCTGCAAGTTCATCCTGATCATCAATACGAGCACCAGCGGGCGTTATTCTTTTTAACTCTTCTGTTAGTAAAATACAGAGCTCTTGCGGGATGTTTTCTGCCGTACTGTTTTTTGTACGAGCTTTTAGCAGCTCTACAGTTTTGTAACCTTGCGCCGCGCCAAAATCTCCTTCTATTAAAAGATCGCATAAATCGTCGTACAAGGCTTCGTTGACAGCAGTTTTTCCTGTAAAAAACTTTTTTATTTTTTCGCCAAATTTCATTGCTCACTGCCTCTTACTGATGTTGACGGCGTTGTAACAGGCGTTGACGGTCTGTTAGCGGCACGAATATACCTGAAACCTCGAAAAATCGTATACACAGCAGCCGCCCCAACAGCGACATAAGTTCCAAGGCTGACAGTAAACGCTAAATCATTTCTGCGTCTTAATTCCTCCGTTGGAGAATGAATAAAAGCGTTATTTGTTTCTTGAAATGTATAATTCGCTAACCATGCGGCAATTCCAGTTAGCCATGTAATTCCCCAAGCCGTATAAAATCGACGCCTTTCCCTGTCAACAGTGCCGCTGGGGGGCGGTATTCTTGTATCAATCGATATTGCGACAGGGACATGGGGATTTTCAGGTGTCTGAAAAACCACACTTCCCACACGGTCATCAGATTCAAATTCGATGAATTCAAATTGACCTACAGGCAAACGTAAAGTTAAAGGAGGCTGCCCGACATATAACGCTCCGTGATAAATTCTCCCCTCAAAATCAGCGCCAATATCAACCTCAACAAACCTGACAGGAGCAAGGCTTAAATTAATTATTGTCAGTTCATCCTGAAAAAGTTCGGCTTCTAAAGTAATTGATTCATGATAAGGAGCGGAAGCGGTTACTGTAATTGTCTGAGGCTGCATCTCAATTATGTCTGTACCGCCTATGCCTGCAAAAGCTCTGTTTACTAAAACTAGCGCATCTTGCGGTTCAGTTCTTACGATAACAGTTGCCGGATTACTGCCGGATAAAACAAGTACCAATCCTTGTGTTAATTCGTCAATCGCTTCGTTTATATCATTAAGAGAAAAAATAATACTGTCTTCCCAAACAAATGATCTGGTAAAAAGAGTATAAAGCCTCAGGCTTAAAAAATAACGCCCGTGAAAATCAGTAATTTTTCCTGTAAGAAACCCGTCGATATTCAGGCTGGAGCAAAATCTGGCTTCAGTTCCCTCTGAAGGAGGTTCGGGGAATACGAAATTACGATTACCGCTTGTCAGATTAAAGACAGGCTGCCTGTTAACAATCGGCGGATTATTTTCCAATTCTTCAAGATTAGCTCTTAAAGTTATAAGTTCATTATCAATCCTTTGAATATTTCGGCGAAACCTCCAATTAGGCTCGCCTTGAAAAACAAGCTGCGATCTGGCATCCATTCTTGCGGCAATAGTTCTGGAAGCGGCGGTTCTGGCTTGAACCAAGGCAAGTTCTTCATAGTAAATATATTCAGCGGAGATACGTATACGATACTGTATGGCATCAAGACGATCTACCATTTCTCTTTTTATTCTATTGACAATATTGTCATGATCCGCAGATAAACCACTTGTATCAAAATTGGTTATAGCGAAAGTCCATACATTATTCTGAGTTTGAATGGTATCTTCTTCCCGACTTCCAAACCCATAGAGTTGCGTAATTATTATAACAAAAAGAACTATAAATAGAACCTTGCTTTTCAAGAACTAACTCCTATTATCCCACGTCAGAACCCGCATTGTTCTGCCATGAAAACTTTAAATACTCCTCGATAAACGGGTCAATGTCTCCGTCCATAACGGCCTGGATATTACCCTTCTCTACTTTTGTCCGATAATCTTTTACCATTGTATATGGTTGAAACACATACGATCTGATCTGGTTACCCCACGAAATGTCTTTTTTTTCCTGCGAAAACCGTGAGTTTTCTTTTTCTTTTTCTTGACGATAATGTTCGTAAAGTCTTGCTTTTAACATACTCATCGCTGTCGCCCGGTTCTTTATCTGGCTGCGCTCATTCTGGCAAGCAACCACAATTCCCGTAGGCAAGTGCGTAAAACGTACAGCACTGTCAGTTTTATTGACGTGCTGACCTCCAGCTCCTCCGGCACGATAGGTGTCCACACGCAAATCCTCGGGTTTTACCTCTACTTCGATTGTATCATCAATTACAGGAAAAAGGTATACCGATGCAAAAGAAGTGTGCCTGCGGGCGTTGGAATCAAACGGGCTAATCCTTACAAGTCTGTGAATCCCCGACTCGCCCTTCAAATATCCGTAGGCAAAATCCCCGTCGATCTGACAGGTAGCGGATTTCAGCCCGCCTTCGGCTTCCTGCCTGTCAACTTCTTCGACAGAAAAACCCCTTTGTTCAGCCCAGCGCAGGTACATCCGATAGAGCATCTGTGTCCAGTCACAAGCCTCTGTCCCGCCTGCCCCGGAGTGAACTGTAAGAAAGCAGGCATTTTTGTCAACTTCACCAGACATCAATTCAACTATATTTAATTTTTCGTAGCGTAATGTAATATTCTTTAAGGAAGTTTCGATACCGGCGCTTTCGCTTTCGTCATTAGCTTCGGCTGCCAGCTCATGAAGCGCCTGTAGATCGACAATCTCTCCGTGAAGAGCTTTCCACGGCTCATATCGATTCTTTAAACTTTTTAGGGATGACATCGTTTTTTCGACTAACTCGGAATCATTCCAAAAACCCGGCTCTGCGGTTTTTGCTTCGACATCCGCTATACGCTGCGCAAATGCCGCGTCTTCAAAGACGCCTCCAGTGGTCGTTGATTTTTTTTAATAATTCGCCAATGGGCGTGTTTAGTTCTGACAATTGCATGATGGATCTCCTATTGTTGTATTGTAGCGGAAAATGGGGGGGATGACAATCATAGGCAGGGGGAGAGGCGTGGCTGTCAGGGAAAAACTCTGGGGGAGATCGCCTCCGAGCCCTCTTCGAGGTCTCTCTGGCGAGGAGTCCCAGAGATGTTTTTCCTGACAGCCACGCCTCTCCCCCTGCCTATGGTTGTACCCCTTGCGTGGAAGGTGCAATTATGTTTGCGGTTGTTAAACGATGTTTGCGTGTTTTTATTTCTTTGTTATTCGTAATGCGTCCATTGTCGTATAACTTTCACAATGCCTTTATATGGTATTCCATTTTCATCTTTCAGCTGTTATGGCAGAGTCCTTCAATCCTGCTTGTTCCAATAATTTTGCGTCTTTTTCTGCCTGTCTTGTATATTTTAATTTATATGCCATCCCACACTGTCAAGGCATTCTGTAAGAGGGGTTGCCTTGCCTTCCATTATAGATTCTTTAAGCCCGGGGATGGACTGTAGATACAATGTTTCAAGCATACCGTTCCATTCATCCAAATTTATTAGAACTGCGGAGCCTTCATCTGTGGCTATGGATATGACCTCACCTTGTTTTATTACATGGGAAAGGATCGTATTAAAATCTTTATGTGCCGTATTTGCTGTCATATGATTCATAATATCTATATATAGGCAAATACGTAAGGTTGTCAAGGCGCACATCGTACGCAAAGAGACTGGTGTGTGACAATCATCGGCAGGCGGCTTGCGAAAAGCCGTGTCGGCTCGGGAATGGCTGTGGCTTTCATTGACGACACGCTCTGGAGCCTGTGTCAAAAGCCAACTTTCCTGATTGCAAAATGCCCGATTTTTGAAGATATTTCTAATTGCGCAAGAAGAGTCTGTCAATTTTTTATTTAAATACTGAAATCAA
>WQWD01000252.1 GCA_009785545.1 Treponema sp.
AGCATTGGAAAAGTATGCAAAAATATGTAACTGATATTTCTAATGTTAAATTTTGTGCATGAAGGAGATGGAGCGGTTATAGGGGAAAACTTTGATTTCCCCATTGACAATTATCATAGGAGACATAAAGTTGGAGTGACTGACACCCGCAGGTCACCTCGCTCGAAAGTTGTTCCAAATCCGCCTGAAAAATCCGATATTTTCACGCTCTTCAAAGATCGATACACGTTCGATTATTTCACTTTGCAGATCAGCAAAGGTTTGATTCTCTGGCTCGACCCTAACTGCGTTTTGAATGGCAATCCTCGCTCTGTAGTAATCCGGGGGATTACTGTTGAAATGCAATAGCGACAAACGATAATAGACTTCGCCATGAAATGTTTCACAAATCCATGAATTATGATTGTCATACCAGTCAGCGGCTCTGGTAAAAAATTGTATGGCATTCTGAGGAGCTTTTTCTTCGTGAACAATCCCGTTAAGAAAAAATACATCACCGTTAAATAAAAATCTGTCTTCGTTGTAATATCTTTGAGCGACCACTCTTGCTGTTGTAAAATCATTATTTGATAAAGCTGTAAAAGCGGCATTTAAATCATCGATGACCTGTTTTTTCCATGAAGGTTGAATAAAAAGCGATATAACTACCAAAAAAACTGCGATTAAAAACAAAGGGAAACCCGTTTTCTTTTCTTTCTTGGTTAAAAAACTATTGTCATCCTGAGCGTCATTTAACAGTGTTTTTTCTATTATTCCCATATTTTCGTCTTTTTGACAGCCGACCTTATACGCAGACTTAAAAACAAAAATATAACGATAATTTACAATTGTGTGGTATAACGCCCTTGCGAAAGCTGCGATAAATAAAACCAATATTACCCAATCTACAGCCGACAAAAATACATTTCCTCCAAATACGCCTCTTGGATCTTCAAGTATAAAATTGCCAAGAACATTGTTAATTCCGATAAACCACAAAAAGAAAAAGATAAAACCGGAACCAATATTTTTATAAAACGATACAGGGCGGAAAAATAAATACACATTAAAAGCAATTGCAAGAATTTGTCCAATTCCGGGTAAAACTACAGCCAGTACAAGACAAACAGCTTGAATTATTATATAGATAACTAAGGCGTTTTTTATATTCCCCCACTCCCTGAACATTGCGGGCAATGCGGAAACAACAATCATAGCGGCAAAAAACAAACACGCTAAAAACGCTGCACCAAACGAGAGCTGCCACGGCGAGCCTACCCATAGTATTGCAAATGAAAATAAAGCTAATTGTAATAACATCGATCACCTCCAAAATGATTATAACATAAACTCCTTTTCACTTTAAGGTATCTGTGTTATTATCAGGTCATGTCAACAGATGATAAAAAAATAATTTACTCCATGTATAAAGTTTCTAAAAAACATGGAACTAAACAGGTATTAAAAGATATTAGCATTTCGTATTTTTACGGCGCTAAAATCGGAGTTATCGGCCTTAACGGTTCGGGAAAGTCAAGTTTGCTGAAGATATTCGCAGGTGTTGATACCGAATTCGCCGGTGATGTTTCGATAAGTCCTGGTTACACAATCGGCTTTCTTGAACAAGAGCCACATTTGGAACCGGGAAAAACCGTAAAAGAAATTGTATCGGAAGGAGCCAAAGAGCTCGTCGCCCTTTTAGAAGAATTCGACAGAGTAAGCGAAGCATTCGGAGAACCCGATGCGGACTACGACAAGTTAGGAGTTAAGCAGGCTGACCTTCAGGAAAAAATCGAGGCTGCTGACGGCTGGAATTTGGACAGCCGTCTTGAGCTTGCAATGGAAGCTCTGCGCTGCCCGCCCGGCGATGAAGTTATCGATCATTTGTCTGGAGGAGAGCGCAGGCGTGTCGCTTTATGCCGCCTGCTTCTGCAAAAGCCGGACATTCTCCTGCTCGATGAACCGACAAA
This sequence comes from Treponema sp., assembly GCA_009785545.1. Taxonomy (GTDB): domain Bacteria; phylum Spirochaetota; class Spirochaetia; order Treponematales; family Breznakiellaceae; genus WQXQ01. The sequence continues at coordinate 1,950 of WQWD01000252.1, forward strand.
CCATCTTGACGCAGAGACTGTCGCCTGGCTTGAACGCCATCTGCATGATTATGCGGGAACCGTCATCGCAGTTACGCATGATCGCTACTTTTTGGATAACGTAGCCGGCTGGATTCTGGAACTCGATCGCGGCGAAGGAATCCCCTGGAAAGGCAATTATACAGGCTGGCTTGAACAAAAAGAAAAACGTTTAGCGCTGGAAGAAAAGGGCGAAAGCGACAGACGAAAAACTTTGCAGCGAGAGCTCGAATGGATACGCATGAGCCCCAAAGGCCGCCACGCCAAAAGCAAGGCTCGTATCACCAATTACGAAAAACTTTTTCAGGACGATGAAAGAGAACGCTCACGAGGCGGCGCTCAGAATAACAAGATCACAATTCCGTCAGGACCTCATCTTGGCAGGCTTGTAATCGAGGCGGAAGGGCTTAAAAAATCTTTTGGAGATCGCCTGTTATTCGACAATATGAATTTCAACATTCCTCCCGGAGCGTGTGTCGGCATTATCGGTCCGAACGGCGCAGGTAAAACAACTTTATTTAAATTGATCACAGGAATTGAACAGCCGGATTCGGGAACGTTAAAACTTGGAGAGAGCGTCAAATTGGGTTATGCCGATCAGATGCGTGAAACGTTAGACGCTGAGAAAAGCGTTTGGGAACAATTATCCGGCGGTTACGATTTAATCAAACTTGGATCAGAGCAGGGAGCAAGGGAAGTAAACTCCCGTGCTTACTGTGCGTGGTACAACTTTTCCGGAGCGGATCAATCCAAAAAGGTTGGCGTATTGTCTGGCGGCGAACGCAACCGCCTGAACCTCGCAATGATGCTCAAAGAGGGAGCAAACGTGCTTCTCCTTGATGAGCCGACAAACGACCTTGACGTGAACACGTTACGCGCACTCGAAGATGCGTTAGACGCATTTGCCGGAGTCAGCCTTGTTATCAGCCATGATCGCTGGTTTTTGGACAGAATTGTTACGCACATCCTCGCTTTTGAAGATTCGCCCGATGACGCATCATCAGGCGGCGAGGTTGTCTGGTACGACGGCAACTGGTCGGAGTACTCCGCCTGGAGGCGTGAAAAGTTTGGAATAACGGCAGACAGTCCGCACAAGCACGTTTATCGAAAACTGGAGCGGTAATAGATTTGTGGCGATATCCCAACAAGTCCATTGACACATAACGCTTGAGTGTGTATATTCGTTGTTAGAATGAGTATCATTCTAATATACTAAGAAGAAGGAGATTTTGATTATGAACGATTTGTACACATCAATCGTAAACTTGGACTTCCAGTATGCACACAGATTTATGAACTGGAAGTGTGAAGCAAAGCACCTTCACGGGCATTCCGGGCTTTTAACAATTGAGCTTGAGGACAAAGTAGATCCTGTTACCGGGTTTGCACATGCGTGTAAGGAAGGATTAAAAAAAGCGTGGACGGTCTGCGACCATTTTCATCATGCAACATTGTTTCAAGAAGGCGACCCGCTTCTTGATGCGGTTCTTGCCGTATACAAAAAAGAAGGGATTTGCAATGATCCTGAACACTGTGTTCCTCTTAAAAAGATAGACCACCCGCTTGCTTGGTCATATCCAGAGTACAGAATAGTTGTTACGAAAAAAGTTTCTACTTGCGAAAATCTTTGCGAACTTTTTTACGAACTTCTCAAAGACAAGATGCCAATCAAGAAAATTACTTTCCGCTCGTCTCTTATGAACGCAGCATCCAAAGATTTTTCTAAATAACATCTGTTAAAGAGGCTGTTACAAAACTCGATTATAGTCCTTTAATTTTGTAACAGCCTCAACTTGAATGTTAAATAACACATCCACTGTCAAGGCTGTCATTTTCTTTATCATTTTTCTAAACACCGCCCAATATAGAATACATATCCATAATAATCTTTGTATTTATGATACATTTTTTCTTCATTGCGATTACCTTCAATAAATTCTTCAACGGTTTTATCTCTATTATATATTTTCAAAAATTCATCACAAACAGGAATTTGCGGAGCAAAATAATTATCTATCCAGCAATTTTCCGGCAAAATAAAAGCTGCTATTGGAATATAGCCGGATTTTTGCATTGTACTTACGTTATTTGAAATTGTTGTTATTGCAGGATAATGATTCATCCAGTAATTTTCTATTTCAGAGGGGCGTTTTTCTGTAAACCATGATACTTC
>WQWD01000253.1 GCA_009785545.1 Treponema sp.
AATATATTACCCCCCCCATACTATTAGCAACTCACAAAGCGTAACCTTTTTTCCTTTATCGAGCCATGCTGGAGAAAATTGGGAAAATGATCATGATTTTTATGTACTGCCAATAGAAAGAATGAGACGGTTTCCATTTAGAGTACATCATGAGGGATATGTAAATGATTATGTTGTATTAAATTACAGGGCTCCGGGTAACGGAGTTATTAGTACCCCAATGCCAACGATAGATAACAGAGTAGTGGATGACAGCAGAGGATTTAGAGTTAATAATGTACCCTTAGCGCAAAGAGAGGCAACTATTGATATAAATTACAGATTGTTTGGACACACCTTACCCACAAGGCAGCGTGATTACGGAACAATAAGATTCCGAGTAATATATCAGCCAAGACTGTCGCATCACATGTATAGAGGCGGCGCACCTATTTTGAATACAACAGGTGCTAGTGAATCTATGGGTGAAACTAGCTGGAACTTAAGAGACACTGGCCCTGTAATATTTAGGCCTTTTACTGATACAGAGAGTATAAATTGGTCAGAATAGACTGCTTTACAAATTTAAAATAGTTTTATATCAAACAATTCGTTGAATTGTAATAAATAATAACCATTTATGGTTATTAAAACAAGGAGAAAAATTTATGAAAAGAGAGAGATTTATGAAAAGGTTGTTTATTTTATTTTTAGTTGTATTTGCAACAGTATTAATTTCGTGTGATGATGGAAGTGCTATGTTAGTAGTTATAGAAAATGAAACATTTCCAGCACCAATTATTATTGAATCTAATTTTCTTTCAACAGAATTAAATGTTATGTTTACACCTGTAAACATGGCGTATGATTACATGATATATGTAATTGTAAATAACCAAGTAATATTACTTCCAAATAGAAATCTTTCTTTTATTAGTTTTAATAATGCTTTTGTTTTTGGTATAACACGATTTGATTTTGATAATTTTTTACAGGATCATTTCATGCCATCGGGAACACCGACAAGAGTGGGAGTGAGAGCTGTATCAGTGGATGGAGTGATGTCAAGTATTACTTGGGCAAATTTAAATTAAGTGTTACCGAGTTGCCTCATGGAAAAATCTGATGGTCAGATTTTTCCGTGAGGTAATGTGGTTACTTGACAAACTTTAAGTATTGTGATACAATACAGTTAATATTAAAAAATAATCATTTATGATTATAAAAAAAAATTGAGGAGAGAGATTTATGAAAAGGATTTTGATTTTGATTTTGTTTTTTGCAATGGCATTGTTAATGCTGTCTTGTGACGATGGGCTTACGGATAACGGTAATAACGGGAATGGAAATGGGAATGGTAACAACGGGAATGGAAGTTATTTTCCTGCTATAGTTTTTGTTGCATCAATAAGTGGAATAGCAATAAATGATATTCCGGATTTTCCGCATTTTAGAGTATATATAAGAAATGAAACAAGTTTATTGTATGCTTTTATAGATACTACATTTAGGTTTGAAGAACGTGATAATACGTGGGAAGCTCCTTTTTTCTACAGCGCTTTACAAAATCATGAAGTTGCAGATGTATCGGATGATAGTGGAAATATTTTGCTTAGGTTTGGAGTTAGTATTTCCTCAGATGGTGTAACATGGTCTGGCATAACGTGGGGAAATAGGAGTCATCTTTTATAGATTTATAAATTCAGCCAAGTTATAGGCAAAGAATATTAGGGAAAAAGAATGAAAAAATCGGTTCTTTTTCCCGCTTTTAGAGACATGTTATGTATTTATAAATACATAAATAAAAATTGCAATTATATCTTGACGTAGGAGCTATGTTATTCGGACACCAAGAATGTAATAGTTTTTGTATATACTTAGTAGGAGAGAATATAAAATGTGTTGTATTGATTGTGATAGAGCTGATAGTTGTGAATTTGTCTGCGATGACGTAAAATACGGTCACGCTTAGTGACAGGCACCACAACTTTATGTCTGGCACCTGAAAATATTTTTTAATATTCGAGGCTGTCCCAATTGTACAAGGAATTATTCAACTCCTTGTACAATAAGTAAAATTAAAGGACTATACTTGACTTTATCCAGAACGTGTTCTTCTAATAGTTTATGATTGAATATACAGATGAAGCTTCTGTGTGGATAGCGGAAAATAATGATATTCCCATCGATCTTCATCTAAAAAACAACAAAAAGTCACAAAACGCAAAACAATCTATTTTTCCGCCATTGAGGCTATTTTTGCTTTCACTTTGTCCAGCCCTGCGCCATTTTTTACTGAAATTGCGATACTTTCGGGGAAACGGTGAAGGAGTTCTTCCAGTGTTTCATCGTCATTTGAGAGCGGGAGGCGATCAATTTTGTTAAATAAAGTGATCATTGGGATGTTTTCGGCTCCAAGTTCTTTGAGTACCGACAAAGTTGTTTGGTAATTTGCTTCGATGCCCGGATCGGAAGCGTCAAGGATGTGAATGAGGATGTCGGCTAAAGCGGCTTCTTCCAATGTTGAGCGGAAAGCTTTTACCAATGAGTGAGGGAGAGAGCGGATAAAGCCGACGGTATCTGTAAGCAGGACATTTACACCCGGGGCCGGTTCAAAGCGGCGGGTGATTGCGTCAAGGGTAACAAAAAGTTTGTCTTCGGCATGAACGTCAGCGCCTGTCAAAACATTAAGCAAACTTGATTTTCCAGCGTTTGTATAACCGACAATTGCGCAAACGGGCATATTCGTGCGCTGCCGCTGCCGCCTTTGCGTGGCTCTTTGTTTGGTTACTTGCTCCAGCTCTTTTTCAAGCTGTGTTATGCGCTTTTCGATCTTGCGCCTGTCGGTTTCCAGTTTTGTCTCCCCCGCTCCTTTTGTGCCGTAACGCCCTCCACGCTGACGAGAAAGATCGATATATTTGTGAGTCAATCGAGGTAAAAAATAAGATAACTGCGCCAATTTGACCTGCAGCTCGGCTTCTCTTGTACTTGCCCTTTCGGCAAAAATACGGATGATCAGTTCCTGCCTGTCCAAAACCGGCATACCAGACAAGGCTTCCCAATTTCTCTGTTGTGACGGGCTTGGGTTCCAATCAAAGACCATTAAGTCTGCGCCCTGTTCGCTTGCCATCGAGCTTAACTCTTCGGCTTTCCCGCTGCCCATGCCAAACTTTGCCGTCTTTTCCCTGACACGCACTTTCTCGTGAGCGATGATGTCAAGCCCAAGCGTCTCGCATAAACCTTCCAATTCCCGGCAATGTGCCGGGCATACTGCCTCATCATTTTGCCCGCCGCTGAGTATGCTGACAAGAAAGGCTTTTTTTGGGGTTTCTTGTATATCGTAAAGTTTCTGTTTATGAATAATTCTCTACTCCCGCTAAAACGTCACTCCAAAGCGCGCCGCGTATTGCATTGCTGTCGGGATATTATTCCGAAGATCTCTGGCTCTGTTTGGGCTTGAAGGGTGAGTGCTGAGAAATTCCGGCACTCCCCCGCCGCCAGCCGCGGACATTCGTTCCCAAAACGCTACTGCTTCTTCGGGGTGATAACCGGCGATTGCCATCAGGATAAGCCCCCATTTGTCGGCTTCACGTTCATGCTGGCGGCTGAACGGCAAAGTTCCTCCCAAAGCGGAGCCGACACCGAATGCCGTCATTATCAAAGCTTGAGCCTCCGGCGACTGATTTGCGGTAGCCAGGCTGACTCCCATCGCTCCGAGCTGTTGGAGCATACCTGCGCTCATTCGCTGTTGTCCGTGATCCAGTATTGCATGGGCAATTTCGTGCCCCATAACAACAGCTATGCCGGCTTCATTTTGTGTTACTGGCAGTATTCCCGTATAAAACACGATTTTCCCGCCAGGTAAAACCCAAGCGTTTATCGCATCGTCATGTACCAGCGTAAATCTCCAATTATAATCATCAAAATGATTCGGAGAGCCGTAATGAGTCAGCAATCTTTGAGCGGCGGCAACCATTCTCAAGCCAACTCGCTCTATCATTTCGGCTTCGGGAGTGCCTGTGACTACAGTGTTTTCGCTGATAAATTCTTCATATTGAGCCAGCGCCATCGGGAATAACTGAGCGTTGCTGATCAACGCCATTTGTCTTTGTCCGGTAAACGGATTTGTAGCGCAGGCAGTGAATATCAAAACAAG
>WQWD01000254.1 GCA_009785545.1 Treponema sp.
AAGCTGTTTTTTTCCAATATCGCGGTATTATTAAACAAAGTGTGTTGAATACTACTGCTCCCGGCTTTTGCCATTCCCAAATGCAGTATTACTTTTTTAACCGCCATAAATCACCCGCTTTAACGCGGTTTTTATTGTACGCGGCATTCTTTCACCAATTACTTTCTTCAAATTATTCCTCTTGTTCCTTATGCGCAAGCTCCAAAGGCTCAAGAGTTTGTTTTTGCTGTTATATATTGCCCACGGAACGCTACCTTTACAATGCAACCGCTTAAACCGCGTCTGCGCTGTTTCCATGTATTTTTTTTCAAAAAACTTCAAAAAGTGTTTTTGAAGTATGAAACTTAAGTCTGGGAAAACCTTGATAAACTCCTGAATTGTTTGTTCACTATAAGTTTCCCCTTCGGCAGAGGATGGGGGAACTTCATAGTCTGTGTAATCAATGCCAGTATTCTCCCTAAGACGACATACTGTTTTTCGAAAACGCTCCCAAAACTCCACCTTGGATTGATAGGGCAAATCAAATTTAACTCCCCTAATATTCTTTACGCAATGAAAATCGTCAGTGAATCTGTTTGGGTTTACGCTTCGGTAATGCTCACAAGGGTGACGAGGTTCCACGGCTTCAACATAATTTATAAACTCCATTACTTCCATGCATCGTGATTCGTTTTCTCTGAATACGTCAATGTCTTTCAACCTGTCCTTTGAAAAACCGATGGCTCGCAGGAAGTATCCCACTAAACCATCTTCACTGAGGCAGGCATCTTCAAATTTCAGTAAAATTAACGAATCAGAAAAATTTTTATGAAGATTTATAATTCCATCGTATTGTTTCATGGCTGACTCAAAAAAATCGCCGTTTTTATTCATGAAGCCGTCTTTGAAGAGCCGCTGTTGCAGAAAACTTATTATCCACGTAAGCGGATTTCGCGCAAAGTAGACGATAGTAACTTCAATATCTTTACTTTGAAAATACTTACTTATAAACTTCTTTATGTTATCTATTGTTGAATCAAGCCAAAGTTCAGCGGAATATTCTCCAGAAAGAATAAGGGTTTCACATTCTGTGGAAGTATCCATGACCTGTACCATGGCGTCGATCGCTTTTTTTATATGTCGTTTCTTATTTGGAAGCGGTCTGCCAAGATGACCAGTATTTGCCGGACTGACAGGGTATTGGGAAAAAAGATATTTAAACTTAATTAAATGATTTTCTTCCCATTCGCTAAGATATTTGAAGCCGTTTTTTTCCAAGGCCGCGGCATTCTTAAACAGTGTGCGTTGAATACTGCTACTTCCGGCTTTTGCCATTCCGAAATGCAGTATTACTCTTTTGATTGCCATATATTAGCTTTTACGAACAGAAAAACCTCAAATAACAGCCAGAATCTTTTCAACGGCTTCTTCAACGCTCAACTCAGCGGTATTTACGCTCAAAGCGGGATTCTCAGGAGCTTCATATACGCCGCTGACGCCGGTAAACTCAGGAAGCTCTCCAGCCCGCGCTTTCTTGTAAAGTCCTTTTACATCACGTTTTTCACATTCCTCAATGGGAGTGTTTACGTAGATTTCCAGGAAATTATCATTCCCGATGATTTCTCTCGCGGTCTCACGGTCAACCTTAAAAGGCGAAATAAAAGCGGTTAAAACAATTAAACCGGCATCGTTCATCAGTTTCGCGATTTCGGCCAGACGGCGTATGTTTTCCGAGCGGTCTTTCTTGGTAAATCCAAGATCCTTGTTTATGCCAAGGCGGATATTATCTCCGTCAAGCAGCATGGTATGCCGGCCTAGTGAAGCCAAGCGTTTTTCCAAAGCGTTCGCGAGGGTTGATTTTCCCGATCCTGACAAACCGGTAAGCCACAAAGTAAGAGGTTTTTGGTTCATCAGTTTCGCGCGCGCTTCCCGGGTAATGTCGGTATCCTGCCATGTAAGGTTTTGAGAACGGCGTAGAGCGAAACGTATGGTGCCGCAAGCCGATGTCATGTTGGAAATCCGATCGATAAGAATAAACCCGCCAAGGGTTTTATTCTGCTCAAACGGGGTAAAAGCGATTGACTCCCCGGTCAAAATTTCGCATGAAACAATATCGTTTTTTGTGACAAAGTCCGCGGCAATCTTTTTCCCTGTGTTGACATCAATTTTGTTCTTCAACTTAAGAATGGTAGCGGGAACAGTTTTCGTGCCGCATTTCAGAAGATACCCGGCTCCGGCGTTCAGTACTGTATCGTCCATCCACAATAGATCAACGCTAAAAAGGTTGGCGTATTGAACTTGCTGGTTAGGGCTGTCTGAAAATATCACATTTCCCCTGGATATATCTATTTCCCTGTCAAGTAGCAAGGTTACGGCTTCGCCCGCTGACGCTTCCCGCGCGTCTTTACCGGCGCTTTGTATGCCGCTTATTTTCGCGATGGTGTTTCCTGGCAGGGTTCTTATGGTATCTCCTATGCCGATACTTCCCGTGTCAATTTCTCCCATAAATCCGCGGAAATCTTTGTGCGGTCTGCAAACCCGCTGCACACACATCGCGAAATCGGAATCGGTTTTTGTTGATGAAACGTCAAATGTTTCAAGGCAATTAAGTAGTGTTTTTCCTGTGTACCAGGGAGTCTTCGCGGAATGTGTCGTTATGTTATCGCCTTCCGTTGCCGAAAGGGGAATTATCGCTATGGATTTAATGTTCAAAGAACCGCAAAGGCCGTCAAAATCACGCTTTATATCTTCATATACGCTGCGGTTATAATGAACCATATCCATTTTGTTAACCGCGAGCACAACATGACGAAGTCCCATAAAAGCGCATATCAGCGAGTGTCGTCTTGTCTGTGTCAAAAGCCCTTTTGTAGCGTCAACAAGAAGAACCGCGAGATCGGCGAAAGAAGCGCCAACTGCCATGTTGCGGGTGTACTGCTCGTGGCCTGGACAGTCAGCGACAACAAATGAGCGGTTCTTGGTGGTAAAGTACCGGTACGCGACATCGATGGTAATGCCCTGCTCCCGTTCCGCCATAAGACCGTCCAACAAAAGCGAGTAGTCAATTTTGCCGTCATTGCTGCCAATTTTGCTGTCAAGTTCCAAAGCCTTTTCTTGATCGGCATACAGCAGCTTTGAATCGTACAATAAATGTCCAATAAGAGTGGACTTTCCGTCGTCTACTGAGCCACAGGTAATAAATTTTAACAGTTCCATATATTAAAAGTATCCTTCGCGTTTGCGGCGTTCCATGCTCCCGGGAGCCTCGTAATCAATAACCCGTGTCATGCGCTCAGAATTAAGCGCCGCCAGGGTTTCCTCAGTAATTTTTTCAAGCGTATCAGCGTCCGATTCAATAGCGCCCGTCAGGGGATAACATCCTATCGATCTGAAACGCACTTTTTTCATCATTGGCTTTTCCCCTTCGTGAAGGCGGAAGCGCTCATCGTCCACCATAATGAGCGTTCCATCGCGGTACACAACCGGCCGCTCCTTTGCGAAGTACAGTGGAACAATCTCAATTTTTTCACGGGTGATGTACTGCCAAATATCATTTTCGGTCCAGTTTGAAAGGGGGAAAACCCTCATGCTCTCACCTTTGTTAATTCTGGTGTTGTAGAGGTTCCACATTTCAGGCCGCTGGTTTTTGGGATCCCATGTGTGGGAAGCGCTTCGGAAGGAAAAAACCCTTTCTTTTGCCCGCGACTTTTCCTCGTGCCGGCGGGCTCCGCCAAAAGCGGCGGTAAAGCCGTAATGATCAAGAGCTTGCTTTAAGGCTACAGTTTTTAAAATATCGGTATATTCACTCCCATGATCAAAAGGGTTAATACCCTTGGCCAGGGCGTCCTCATTTTTCCACACAAGCATTTCGATGCCTTTTTCTACCGCGATCCTGTCGCGGAATTCAACCATGTCCCGGAATTTCCAGGTGGTGTCGATATGCATAAACGGAAAGGGCGGCTTTTCCGGCGCGAACGCTTTCATGGCGACGTGTAGCATGATAGTGGAATCTTTGCCAACAGAATAGAGCATTACCGGTTTCGCGCATTCGGCGGCAACTTCCCGCATAATATAGATCGCTTCCGCTTCTAATCTATCAAGATGAGTTAATTGACTCATACCTCTTTTACCTCTTACAAAACAAA
>WQWD01000255.1 GCA_009785545.1 Treponema sp.
AATATATAAAGCGATACGGCTTCGGTAAACATTGTAAGTCCTTAAACGCTAAAAAACTTTGGAGCGTGTTTGTAGCAGAGTGTGAACGATTAGGGCTACTTTATGATATAAGGGCGATAATAGCACATTACCGTAGCGGATATGATAGGCAACCTACGTTGTTTTGATATAAACCATCAATCACGACTTGCAACTAATTCTTTTGCATGACTTACTATTTCATTCTCGAAGCCCATGAAGTCTAGCAATTTAATTGCGTTTCTTGTCGTGGTTGCTCCTTGCTTTAACTTGTAATCAAATACGATATTATTGTCTGTTACCTGTTCACAAAAATGGTAATTATCATGTTTTAACAATCGAGTGAGTTCAATATCATGTGAAGCCACAACACACAAGCAATCTTGTTTATTCAAATAAGTCAAAATAGCAGTAGAAGCAGCTATACGTTCCATCGTGTTGGTACCACGTAATATTTCATCAACGTAGCAAATACACGGATACTTTGCAGTTAAGTCAACTATCCTTTTTAGCGACTTAATTTCAACGATAAAATAACTTTCACCGCCAAATAAATCATCTCGCATAGCCATAGAAGTAACAGTCATAGAAATTCTTGTGACAAACTTCTTGGCTGTGCAAGTATGAATGGTTTGTGCCAATATCCCATTTATGGCTAATGTTTTAATGAATGTAGACTTTCCTGAAGCGTTAGAGCCTGTTATTAAAATGTCGTTACAAAATTTATGTGTATTCGTAATTGGTTCTTGAATCATCGGGTGATAAATTTCTTCAAACTCTAACTCGTTTTTGTCGGAAAACTGCGGTGTGCAAAATGCAGATAGGCTCTTTCTAAAAGACAAAATCGACAAAGCAGAGTCTATCTCTCCAATCGTCTTGTAAACTTGATGAAATGCTTGGCTGTGGGCAGTAATCAATCTTGCAAAGTCATTATAATACCGTACATCAATCAAAAATATGATGTTAAGATATATCCCTACACTGGTAGGTGCTTTTGCCATTATACTCTTGAATACATTAAAATGCTGTCGCAAATTTTCAATAATTGGTAACTTGCTTACCGAATCTATTTTATACAACTTTCCACAGCAGTTTAACATAGCCGAAAAATACTTTATTGCAGGCATTTCTGTTTCTGCATATCGCATCGCGCTGTAATGAAAAATCATATTGGTGATAAAAGAAAGGGCTATGCCCATAATCCCGATTGTCATATTAAAAGGCGTGGTAACCAAAAACACCAAAGGCACGACGGCAAGTATTTTGTATACATATGGCCAAGACAGCAGTTTAATATCAGCACCAAATAACAAAGAGGCTATACCGTTATAATCTGATTTCCCCAAATTCGCCAAAGCAAATTGGGCATCAAAACACGCTTGAGGATTCTGTTCAAAAAATTCAACTAAGCTCTCCCTTTCGAGAAGTTCAGCTTTGCCAAATTTTATTTCATGCAAAGTGTTGTAAAGATATTCCTCGCCAACAGATGATGAACAGGCGTTTATCCGCTTGTATACGCTATCCATATCAAGGTCATTCCAAGTGATACGGTCTATCCTCAAATCGTGATGAAAAATACTTTTAGCATATTTTGCAACGCTTTCTATATTTACATCTTCACCATTTGGCACGTTACCAAATGATGCTAGTATTTTTGATTTTAGGCTTTTGGGTTGCTGTATCTGCGAAAGAACCATAACAATAATCACAATAACAAATACTATCACAATCAATACAATCAAAGCAGTTAAGTCCATTGAAATCATCCTTTATTTTGCTTTGTAATAATATATTTCTTCTTCAGATGGGGCTACGAGAAGCCATGTATCTTTATTGTATTTCAGTACATTGCATAAAATCATGAAATCACCATTGCCACCAACCGTCATCCACCAAGCAAAGAATAGCAAATATATATTGCTGGTTGCAATGGCTATAATTAACGGAATTACACCCATTATAATAGTAGGTGCAATCAAACCGATAATATACTGCTTTACTTTAATGGGTTCTTTGGTTTCGCAAAAATACCCCATTTGATTGCTACCAATTTTTGTAGACTTAAAACCATTCTTTTGAAATGGGGCAAAGAACATAGCGTGTAAGAGTTCGTGAACGCCAATGCATACAAAATAAATAACAACAGCCGCAATTATGAAAAGCACATGAATCAGGCGAAACCCATTAAACGCATTACTCAAGACAGAAATTATAGATTCAGATGAGATTAAGTGAAATAATATCAAGCATACAACTGTGATAGAAATTGAAAAACCATACAGAGCGATTTTTTCAGTCTTTTCACTCCAGTCAATTTCTTTTTTTACATATTCATCCCCTTGAATAATTTCTGTACATTCAATAATATTTTCTTCTATCACCTCGGGCAAAATATCGGAACGTTTTTCCGTAAGCGGAAAAACACGGGAAACAGCACCGATAAAACGTATAATCATACCGGGGATTATACTGCCTGTAACTAAATAGAAAGACCCAAGCAAAGCTCCTCCATAGGTATTACCTGCAATACTCTTAATTCCTTGATTGGCGTGTTTAATACCGAATAGTACAGAAGTTATCGCCAATAAAATCAATATTGGCATATTTGGAAAAATCGCTCGCAAGAGAAAAAATACAACGCCACGGTAAATAAATTCATCACAAATTGAAGTGGCTAATGAAGAAAACAACCAATAAATTTTTTCTTTTTTACTTCGTGGCAACACTTCTTTTTCCCATTCGTTTTTATAATCTTCGTTTTCTTTTTTTCTAAGACTTGGATTAAATAAATAATTAAATATAGAACAAACCGCAAAAAAAATGAACAACACATATATGGTTAGGACAATGACTGTAAACCATATGTTTTGATTTTGGGCGATTTCTCGAAATCCAATATCGACAAAACTCATACCAGCGAATAGACAAAGCATTGAAAATAACAACACTAGCCCGAAGCCCCAAGTAAAATTTATAACATAACCCTTTATTTTTGACTGCTCTGTTGGTGGTATAACTGGCACTTTCCTTATTTTTTTCACCAGAAAAAATACAGGGTTTAACAATCCAGTTGCAATAAGTAAAATTAAAATAAGTAGATGCATAATGTCACTTCCTATTTTCAAGTATTTCAATGGCTTTATTTGCCCATTCAAGTCTTGCGTTGTTTGCTATTTCACCATGCAATGCAACCAGATTCCAATATAAAGTTATTTCATTGTCGTAGTATGGTTCATCTCGTGCGATTGCCGTTCTTATGTCTTCTTGTTCAGTTTTTCGCAAAAGACATACTTCACGGAAAGAACGGAGCAGTTTTAATGCCGCTTCCTTGCTTGCGTTTCCAGCAAGTAAAACCCTTAACAAGAACGCATCTTTTTGAGATAAGGCATTTTTCAAATCATCTTCGGGTGCTGATAACCAATTAAGCAATTCGACCTTTCCACTCTCCGTTATAGAGTAAACTCGCTTATTTGGTTTTTCATCTTGAATAATGCGTTCGCTGGCAAGCCAGCCTTTTTGTTCCATTCTGTCCAATTCATTATATATTTGGCTGTTTTTCGCTTGCCAAATATATTTCATTGATTCTCTAAACTCTTTGTCTAGCTCATAGCCTGTGTGTGGCTCTAGTATTAACAGTCCTAGAAGTCCATGCTTTAATGACATGTGCATATCCCCTTTCGGAATACCAACAATCGGATTATATCATGATGCTAATAAATTTACAAGAGGAAAATCTTCATATAAGAAAACCGTGACAAAATGCCACGGTCACATAACTTTTATTCGATTCTTTAATTTGCGTTATTTACGCCCTTGACAAATGACCTTATTAAATGCACTCGTATCATTTTCTAAGGTAATATAAACGCGCAACACCTCATTGTGTATATAACTGAAAAACACTCCACGCATTTTATCATCGTAAAATAACTTAGATTCTATTTCTTTGTTGAGCGATTCATTTTTTATATCGTCACGATTAGGATTTGGCAATGTGATATTATAAGATTGATAATCCTCTTGTGCGTGTTCAAATTTCATCTTTCACACCTCGGCTTCGTTTTATGTTTTGTACCGCTTAATATAAACTCGCTACTCAG
>WQWD01000256.1 GCA_009785545.1 Treponema sp.
TCATAGTTTATCTCTTTTTTGTTTATATTTTTTTTTTATTAATATTTTATTGTAAAATTTTTCATTTTTCAATGTTTTTTAAAAAAATCAGTTTTTTTTTTTTTTTTTGCATTATATTAGGATATATTTGGTAAAATAAAGATATGAAATAAATATCCTCACAACACACAAAATATTGCAAATATTTGACAGGAAACGCCATGCCATCATATATGACATAGCGTTGATTTATAGTCCTTTAATTTTACTTATTGTACAAGGAATTGAATAATTCCTTGTACAATAAGTATTTACAATCGGAAATAGTCAATTAATAAAATTAATTGACTATACTTAGCCTTGTTGTCTGGTATATGTTGTGGTTACCGGTCTGCCATTATCTTCAAAAGTGAGAGTAAGAGTATCATCTTCTAATTCATAAGTTCCTGTCATAGAAGCAAACGCTTCATTCAGACCTAGGATTTGATCATCTCCTTCAAGAAGTAATTCCATTATCGCTTCTAATTCTTCATCTTCAAGTCCCATTTCTTTAAAGAAATATTCAAGAGCTGTTACCATTTCATTTTTTGAAAGCCATTCGGAAGGTAATTCGAAATCTCTAAAAAACATCTGTACCGCTGACGAGATAAAATCGCCATGTACATGGGTGACCTGCTTGGTTATAGAACCATCTCTTGTAGTAAATGTTCCTTTATCCGCAGGAATTTTTTCGTCTATTTCATTAAAAAATATGAATCCTTCAAAAGTTCCATTGTTGAGTATTAAAACTTCACCAATTGCTATACCCATTACTGCTTCTTCACTTACCCATGTTCCATTAAGAGTCGGATCAGTGCCGTTGTTGCCGTTGCCGTTACCGTTACCATTATTGTCGTCATCACCGTTAAGATCACAACCAATAACCATCATCCCGAATGCTAGTGCAATTACCAGCAATCCCAATAAAAATTTGTTCTTTGCCATTTTTGTCTCCTTGTGTTGGCATAAATTTTTTGGATTATTTTATCAATGACAAAGCGCCAAAACTTGGAGCGAAGTATATCATCAAAATAACCCCCTTTCATATAAATATATAAATATCTCACTCCATTAAAAAATTCAATGAATTTCTAAAAAAAATATTTTTTCCCAAAAACTGAAGTTTTGGGACAGCCTCAATTGATCAAAAAAATACATAGACAAATCAATAAAATGGTGTAATAATAAGTACAACAAAACATAGATTTTTACATCGAAAAAAGGAGCCTGGTTATGAAAAAGGTTTTTTTGTGCAAAGAAGCTAAGGATGAGCCGAGAACCGCACTCATTCCTGCGGATATAAAAAAGCTGGCTGCCGAAGGGTACGAGTTCGCTGTGGAAAGCGGTGCGGGTTTGAAAGCCGGTTATCCCGATGAGGAATATGCTGCCGCCGGAGCCAAGATAGTGCAAACACCCGCCGAAGGGTATCAATTTGCCGACATTGTGGTTCGTGTAAACAAGCCGGACACAATCAGCGGTATTCGGGAAAATACTCTGCACGTAAGCTCTTTCGACGTGTTTGGCGAAAAGGCGGCCATCAAAGAATACGCTCACGCCGGCATACAGCTTGTAAGCCTCGAAATGATGCCGCGTTCTACTTTGGCGCAAAAGATGGACATACAAAGCTCGCAAGCATCACTGGCTGGTTATTATGCGGTAATACTTGCCGCTTCAAAATTGCCTAAAATTATGCCGATGATGATGACCCCTTCCGGGACAATTTCTCCGGCGAGGGTTTTTGTGATTGGGGTTGGTGTGGCAGGTTTACAAGCCATTGCCACAGCGAAAAGGCTTGGGGCAAGGGTTGAGGCTTTCGACACAAGACCGGCAGTAGAAGAGCAGGTAAAATCCCTTGGTGCAAAGTTTGTGAAGATCGATCTGGGGGAAACAGGGCAAACCGAACAGGGGTATGCCCGTGAGCTTACCCCCGAGCAAATTGAAATGCAAAGGAAGGCGCAGGCAAAGGTTTGTGCCCAATCAGATATTGTAATAACAACGGCAAAGGTGTTTGGCCGCAAAGCTCCGCTTCTATTGACAAGCGAAACAGTTAAACAGATGAAGCCCGGTTCGATCATCATCGACATGGCGGTTAAAACTGGCGGCAATGTCGAAGGCTCTAACCCGGAAAAAGATGTATTGACAGAAAACGGCACGCTGATCGTTGGCGGGGACAGCCTTGAACGTTTTGTCCCCAGAGACGCATCGGATATGTTTTCCGGCAACATATCGGCATTTCTGTCGCATTTCTGGAACGCAGAGAACAAGGCGTTCAATATCGACATGACTGACGAAATCATAAAAGGCTGCCTGATCACATCGGGCGGGAAAATCATACACGAAAAGTTTTTAGACGCTTAGGAGGCTGACATGGGTATCATGGCTCTTGTTTTCATTTTTGTATTGGCGGCGTTTCTTGGCAAGGAGCTTATCTCCAAAGTGCCGTCACAATTGCACACGCCGCTTATGTCGGCCACGAATGCCATCTCGGGCATAACTGTTTTGGGCGCACTGGTAGTTTTATCCACAAGCGCAACGGGCTCCCTTAGCATGATACTTTCTTTTATTGCCGTTGTACTGGCAACTATCAATGTAGTTGGCGGGTACATGGTAACAGATCGTATGTTAGGTATGTTCAAAAAAAAGGGAGATAAAAAATGATTGTCCATCCTCTAATTATCAATCTTGCATACATAGTTGCTTGCGTTACTTTTATACTTGGTATAAAAAATCTTAATAAACCGACCACCGCACTTAAAGGTACATATATATCGATACTCGGTATGGCGATAGCGGTAGTTGCTGTGTTTTTTGAAAACGATATTGCCCAAAACTGGAGTTTTGACTTTATGGCGAGCGGCTTTTTGTGGACGTTTGTCGCCATCGCCATCGGTGCGGTTATAGGTGCAATATGGTCAAAGAAAGTAAAAATGACTGGTATGCCGGAACTTGTTGCTTTGTATAACGGTTTTGGTGCGCTCGCTTCGGCGTTAGTTGCATTTTCTCAGTTTAACAATTTACGTCTCCTCGAAGGAGGACTCGAAAAAGGGCCTGTGGAAGCTGTCGCCACCGGGATAACAATCTTTATCGGCGCAATGGTTTTTTCCGGCTCGATGCTTGCTTGGGGCAAACTTGCGGAAAAAATCTCCGGGCGTGCCATTGTATTCAAGGGGCAGAACTTTATCAACCTGATCATTTTACTTGCAATAGTGGCAGGTATCGTTCTTTACGTAATACCGGGAATTGATCCTTTCACAAAACTCATTGTAATTCTTGCGATATGCGGACTTTCGCTTTTATTCGGTGTTACGTTTGTTCTGCCAATCGGCGGCGGAGATATGCCTGTAGTTATTTCGCTTTTAAACAGCTTTACGGGCTTAGCGGTCGCCGGGGCAGGCTTCCTCATCGACAACACCGCACTTGTTGTAGTGGGTTGTTTGGTCGGTGCGTCAGGCACTATCCTCACGTTGATCATGTGCAAAGCGATGAACCGCTCGGTCGGCAACTTGCTTTTCAGCGGCTTTGGTGCGGTTGACGCAGTTTCAAAGAAAGGTCCGGGCGCAGAACCTAAGGCAGTTTCCACAGAAGACGCCTACATGATTCTCGAAGCCGCTCGCTCTGTGGTGTTCATACCCGGTTACGGCATGGCAGTAGCGCAGGCTCAACACGCAGTAAAAGAGCTTGCGGCAAGGCTCGAAGCAAACGGAGCAGAGGTAAGTTTTGCGGTACATCCGGTTGCCGGGCGAATGCCGGGGCACATGAATGTGCTTCTTGCCGAGGCTGACATTCCCTACGAACAGTTAAAAACAATGGACGAGATGAACCCTAGTATGCCAATGCAAGACGTGGCTATCGTGATTGGGGCAAATGACGTAGTAAACCCTGCCGCCGAAACAGATCCATCTTCGCCTATTTACGGAATGCCTATTATAAAAGCACACCAATGCAAAACGGTGTTTGTTCTGAAACGTGGAAAAGGCAGAGGTTTCTCCGGCATTGAAAACGAGCTGTTCTCCATGCCAAACACATTGATGATTTACGGCGACGCAAAGGCGACTATTTCATCGCTTGCCGGGGAGTTTTCCGGGGAATAACGGA
>WQWD01000257.1 GCA_009785545.1 Treponema sp.
ACGCAAATATCCTTCATATCCGGGAGCTTTTTTGTATGAACGTATAATGTAATTCAGCGCAAATGCCCATCCTTCAGTGTCTTGTCGTATAACACGCAGACTGTCAGGAGCAAGCGAAATATCGTGGCAGCGGAAACACTGAGCAAGCTCGTTTTCTGTAAAACGTAATTCATCTTCGTTGACATTAACTCCCTGTCCGGCGGAAACCATATCTGCAATATTCAGGTGTAGAGTAGAACGTGAAATCATAAAAATTGATGTTCCAAGCGGCAAATTACGAATCGCTTCTTCCACAAATCTGATCACATCAGGATTTTTTATAAAATGACAGTCGTCAAAGACAATGATACGCCGTTTTTTTTCTGTGTGAACATCCACAAAATTAATATATTGTTTTAATTTTTCTGTTGTATCAGGAAAGCCAAGTTTTTTTATTGATGCGGCAAACTGCACATCAACTTTCATCATACTGTGAGTAAAATTTTCCCAAAAACGTCCGCCGACATTATCACGCTCAGAAAGTTGAACCCACACCGTAGGAGCCTGATACTCCTGCACAAAATCAAGAACCGCCGTGGTTTTTCCGTAACCCGCTCCGGCACACACAATTATCAACGGATATTTCATGGCTTCCGTAAATGTCTGAGTTAACCGAGAACGCTTAAAATGAAAATCGCTGTTGATTAATTCTGCGTTAGAAACACAGCACATTTTTTTTGTTGATTTTTCCATTTCCTTGTTTTGATCGTATACATATAGCAAGATTTTTGTCAATTTAGTTTTAAATGTTATATTGTAATTATCTCAGGTAAATTATATAATTTTTCACAAAAAAGAAATTTTGGAGCGAAAATGAGAAAGGCTTTTTTTATCGGCGTTATTCTTCTGACCGGCTGTATTTTTTTTGCGGGCTGCCCAAGAAGATACGACGGCATAACGATCAGGCAGGGAGTTTTGTTAATTGGCATTGATATAAGTTACCCGCCAATGGAATATTTCGGGCCTGACGGAATTACCCCAAGAGGTTTTACTGTGGAGATGGCAAGAGAAATTTCTGAAAGGTTGAACCTAAGGCCGGAATTCGTAAACATGAGCTGGATAGGAATTTTTGACGGGCTTAATGCTAACAGATACGATGTTATCATTTCATCTGTAACAGTTACTCCGGCACGGCAGCTCGTTCACAATTTTTCAAAACCGTATTTTGTGAACCCGCTTGTTATGGTTCGATTAAGAGACGGCAATATAACTGCTCAAAGTCCCGAAGAATTAGAAGGGCTTGACGTGGGATTTCAAGGCGGAACCACATCTGAATTTTTTATGGCAAACCTTGCCGCCGAAACAGGCATGGCTTTTAGACCTCGCGGGTACGATCAAATAATTCGTGCCTTTGATGATCTTCGGCTTGGCAGACTCCATACAATTATCACAGACCTTGTTGTTGCCTACCATTATACTGCCATGCCCAACAGTCCTTTTGAAATTGTCTGGAGGCATTATGAAGAGCCGGAATTCTTCGCTATCTGTTTAAGAAAAGGAAATGACGAACTCACCTATGCCATTAACAGAGTATTAGAAGAAATGTTTGATGATGGAACTATGCTGAGAATTTCTTACGAAATTCTTGGGATGGATCTTGTAACAGAAGCACGGCAAACTTGGTAGAATTTCAAGAGGCCGTCATGCAGATGGTCTCATGGCTTCCCGCCCTTCTCAGGGGCGCAAGAATTACTGTAGGGCTGACGTTATGCGCCATGACAGCAGGTCTTGTGATCAGTGTATTTATCGCTCTTGGGAAATTATCAAAAAATATTATACTAAACAAACTTTGCGCCGCATATACTTTTTTCTTTCGTGGTACGCCTTTGTTAATGCAGCTTTACTTTATTTATTTTGCTTTGCCTGCGATTTCTCCGATTTTTCTGATAAACACAGGGTTTCCCGAAATCGACCGTTTTATCTATGCGTTTATCGCCCTAAGTCTAAATGTGGCAGCATACCTTGCGGAGATTATCAGAGCGGCAATTCAAAGTATCGACAAAGGACAGTTTGAGGCTTCACGAGTTTTGGGTTTATCTTATGCCCAAACAATGCGGCTTGTAATTTTTCCGCAGTCGATACGGCGGCTTATCCCTCCTGTCGGCAACGAATTTATCATGATGTTAAAAGACGTTTCACTTGTGTCGATGATAGCGTTAGTTGACATTACCAGAGCAACAAGAACTATCGAAAACGCAACACGCTCTCCATTGGTATACATTCCCGCAATGATTTTGTATCTTATCATTACTGCGATATTTACGTTTATTTTCCGCAGGCTGGAGAAAAAGTATTCTATATACGAATAAATTATGTCTATGATAAAAACTGTAAATGTACACAAAACCTTCCGAAAACCGGGGCGTGAGCCGCTTCATGTACTTAAAGGCATTTCTGTTGAAGTTAAACAAAAAGAAGTAATCTGTATTATTGGGCCGTCAGGTTCGGGCAAATCAACGTATCTTAGAATCTTAAACCACCTTGAGCCGATTGATGAAGGTCAAATATATATAGAAGATAAATTGCTTTTTGATTACAGACATGGAAAAAATAAAGTGAAAATGCAGCATGATGAACGAAACAAAATCCTGCTTGAAGTTGGCATGGTGTTTCAGCGTTTTAACCTTTTCCCTCACAAAACGGCTCTGGAAAACGTAATGCTTGCCCCTGTAAATGTCCGTAAACTTTCTGTCGATGAAGCCCGCAAAAGAGCGCAAAACATTCTTGATCGGGTAGGATTAAGCGGCAAATTAGACGTATATCCTTCGCAGCTTTCCGGCGGACAACAGCAGAGGGTTGCCATCGCCCGTGCCCTTGCAATGGAGCCGAAAATCATGCTCTTTGACGAGCCAACATCTTCGCTTGACCCGGAACTGTCCGCAGAAGTGTTAGGTGTCATGAAACAGCTCGCCCGTGACGGCATGACAATGATGGTGGTCAGCCACGAAATGGGTTTTGCCCGAGAAATTGCCGACAGAGTACTGGTTATGTTTGACGGCGAAATTCTCGAAGAAAACACCCCTAAGGTAATTTTTAACAACCCCGAAAACGAACGCACAAGGCAGTTTTTGCAAAGTGTACTGTGAAACCTTACAATTATACGGCAGTCGGGGCAGCGGCGTCTGCTCGGAAAAACTTTGGGGGAGTCCGCCTCCGAGCCTGCGCACATACGAGTATGTGACGCAGTCTCTATGGCGGGGAGTCCCAAAGATGTTTTTCCGAGCAGACGCCGCTGCCCCGACTGCCTATGATTGTATTTGCTGTGTGTTTTAGCCCAAACAACATGAATGCATTTACAACATGGAAATGGCAGAAATTACCACTGATAGATATACTGCTACCTTCGCATGATTTGTTGAAAAAAACTGCTTGTATATAAAGGTTAAGTGTTATATGATTTTTTGGTCTTATGAAATCAAAAGTTGTTGTATTGCGCTGCGAGTCTTATGATTCGGAAGCAGTTTTTTCTGCGGTTAAAAAGGGAATTGATCTGCTGGGAGGAATAACTTCTCTGGTTGAACCTTCAGAGAAAATTCTTTTAAAGCCAAATCTATTAAACCGCATTTCGCCCGATGTCGGAGCAACTACGAATCCTGTAGTTGTTGAAGCTGTGGCACGTTTGTTGCATGAAAAACAGTATTCGTCAGTTTCTTACGGTGACTCGCCGGGACATCCGGGCAACCCTGAAAAAACTGCGGCTGCCTGTGGCATGAAAACAGCCGCAGAGCGTTTTAACCTGAGTTTTGGCGGGTTTTCAAAAGGCAAAACCATAGAGTTTCCCGAAGGTTTTGTTGCAAAATCGTTTGAAATCTGTGATGCGGCATTGGACTGCGATGCGATTATCAATATCTGTAAAATGAAAACACATCAACTTGAGCGTATTACAGGAGCTGTAAAAAATATGCTTGGTTGTGTTCATGGTCTGAACAAAGCCAGAATGCACGTCAAATACCCCGACCCCGATTCGTTTGGAAAAATGCTTGTTGATCTGAACCTCCTCTTAAAACCTCGCCTGCACATCATGGATGGAATTATCGCAATGGAAGGAAACGGCCCAATGAGCGGCGACAA
>WQWD01000258.1 GCA_009785545.1 Treponema sp.
TGTGTATTTATATAATACCCGCCGTCCGCATAAGTCCCTTGGATATGAAACACCAGAAAAAATGCATAGGGTTGCCGCATAAAAGTGTCAACCTATTTCAGGGCTTGACAGAATTTGAATTCAACAAGCTAATATCACTGAAAATGTTTGTTGCTGACAATTCGTTCCTCATGATTGAATTGTAGCATGATTCATGTTAAAAACGCAAGCACTTTGTGAGGGTTTCCTATCATTTTGTGAGCGAGCAAGCGAGCCTGTCCAAAAACTGCGAACCTTCGGTTCGGTCAGTTTTGAGACAGCCTCAAATATGGAAGCGCAACGCCAATCATGATTGTAACAAAACACTGTCAACACTTGTACGCAAGGGGTGGTATGCAACTGACGGCAGGGGGAGAGGCGTGGCTGGCAGGAAAAACATTTCTGCCGCTCCCCGCGAAAGAAACTCAGCAATTTAAAATATTCTCATTGCAACTACAAATTCATTTAAGGCTTTTCTATCCTCTGCTGAGGTTCTGTAGCGGACTCTTCGGCAGAGTTTTTCCTGTCAGACACGCCTCTCCCCCTGCCGATAATTGTCTAACCCTATCCCCTTGCGTACAATGTTATGCTACAATAAAACATGAAACATTTTTACAAATACAACAACAAAATCTGTAATCTTTTTATCGCAGAGGATAATGGGGCTATTTGCGGAGTTTATTTTGATAAAGACAAACGTCTGGAAGGTTTTGAAAAACAGGAAACTCCTCTGATTAAAAAAGCCGCAAAACAACTTGAGGAATTCTTCGGCGAAAAACGAAAAGTTTTTGATCTGCCGTTAGTTTTTCATGGAACTGATTTTCAGGTTAGTGTGTGGAAAGCACTGCAAAAAATCCCTTATGGGAAAACACGCAGTTATGGCGAAATTGCTTCTATAATAAAAAACCCAAAGGCAAGCCGTGCTGTTGGTCTGGCGAATAATCGCAATCCCATTTCGATTATCGTTCCATGCCACAGAGTTATTGGTCATAACGGTAAATTGGTCGGCTACGGCGGCGGACTTGATTTAAAACAACGCTTGCTGGAATTAGAGGGAATTATTCATGCTGCGCCGAAAGCACGATTAACGAAATAAACAATAATGCGGTAAGGATAACAATAAATATAATAAGGGCTGGCAGAAAACCGGCGCTTAAAATCAGCCATATTCCCATTGTGTTAAAAACAGCACGGTACAAATGAACAAAAGCGTGAAAAACAACTGGCAGAATAAAAAACATGGGGATTATCAAATAATGAGGTTTCTTTTTAGCTCGATAACGCCATGCGATAACAATTGTAAAAATCGCTATTGGAAGGAAAAATACTACAATTCCAAAACGGTTTAGAATTTCCGCATGAAAAATTTGAGGTATATATCCGGCGGCTCCAAGTCTGGCGGCAGCATTAAAAAGTTCGATAATCTGAATGTTTGGCAGTCCTTGCCGTATGTGGGAAGCAAGCAGAAAATCTTCAAAGCTTATGTCAAGTATAAAAAATGTTGGGTGAATTGCATAACCGTAAAGCCACACACTTGTTACAGCGTTTTCTTCGTTGTCACGATCTAAGGCGTGAGTTAAAACTAATATTTGCTGCCTGTCATTCAATGTAATTGGCAGCATTTTCACATAACGTGATACTACGCTGGCAAGAAGCCTGTTATTTGCGTCAAATTCCATGTACTCCATGTCAATGCCGTAAGCAACATCAGGTGAAATTGTAAGAGTGGAAAAGCGAACAACCGCTCTTCCGTTTTCTATCGGTAAAGAGAACAAAGCGCCATTTATTATTTCTCCTAACGACAAATTGAGCTCGTCAATAAAAAAAGCTGTTTGTACAGCGTTACGCCTGCTTATTGTAAGAAAGTTTCTTACATCGGGATCATCGGGAGTGAGAGACAACAATTCCTGAAAAATATAAAATGCTTCGATCCATCTTTCCGCATTCATCGCTTGATAACCGGCAATTTTCATGTTATGGAACCTGAAAAGCTGTTCTTCTCTGCGGCTTGGTGCTTGAACAGTAATCATGTTCCATGCTTCGCTTGCCAACTGTGCCGCAAGCACCTCCTGCGCACTGCCGTTAGGAGCTAATCGCATTGCAAGATTCGCCAGCCAGTGAGCGTCAAAAAAACGCATTTCGTTAAACGCTACTCTGCTCATGATGATCGCTTCTGCAGCATCAACCTCATCTTGACCTGCAGTTTGAATAAAACCTGTTTGCATTCCAACGTCTTGTCTGCCTTGTATTAATGCGGAGCGAGCAAGCGCTCTGTCGCCGCTTTCTTCAAACAAACGTGCTCTGAGATTGATGTGGATTCTGTCTCTCAAGCCGTCAAGTCCGGGGCTGTTTGGCCAGATAGCGTCTGCGATATTTAAAAACTGAGCCGCAGCTTCCCATTCGCCGGAATCTGCGCTTTCAATGGCGTTGGCTCTGGCAAGATGAAACAGTCCGCCGTTAAAGCGTAATTGTTCTTCCTGATTTTTTACCAATGGCATGGCAAAAAAGAAAATTATCGCATAAATGACGGCAGCGCAAATTGCGGTTATTACCAAACCTGTAAAACGTTTAAAATAAATTTCAGAAAAACTTGGTTGATTATCAGAAATAAAATTTGAAAGAATGGCAAATGGAATTACAAGTGCCGATAAAGCTAACGCAGGAAATAAATTAAAAACTGTTAACATCCCCTGAATCCACCGCCAGTTACTCGCATAAATTGTCAAAGGCGCTTCAGAACCGGGAAAAATCGCGCGGAAGATCATTATCAATACTGATGTAAAAAAAATGTAGAGTATAAATATCATCTGCGGGTTATGCAGTTTACTTGTATTAAATTTCATTGCTTACCCGCCTTTTTACGGTTATGCCAAGTATCGAATAAGTTTGCACCAATACGCCAAGAACAAGGAAGATTAGCGGCAGCGCAAATGTAACAGGCACAAGGTTGTTTAAAAACGATTCGATTGTTATCTGCATTTCGGGGGTATTAAAAAAGGTTGTAATGGCAAGAATTCCCCTAAAAATAAGCATTGCGATAAACAAATTAGCAAGCGGCCATGCGCTGAATTTTATCACATAACCCAAAGAACATAAAAGGAAAATTAATGCTCCGGCATAAAACAAATAATAAAAAAAGCCTTCTGAAAATTTACGCTGAAAAACTTCGGCATTTAACCTGATGTCTATGCCAAGACTGTTTAAAAACCACGGAGTATTATCCGCAAAGGGGACAGGCGGCAGCGTTAAATTACTGCCCATTGGAAGAGCTTCATGAAAAGCCAACGGCTGATTTGGAATTGCCATGACTCTTGGGCCGTGCGGATTTGCGGTTCCTTCAAGCAAGACAACTGCTGTAACGTTTCTGTTCATCAAATTGGAAATAATCATGCCTTTTTCGCCCAATTGAATCCCTGCGGTTTGTGCCGGCGGTACGGATTTCCATTGTTCAAGCGCAAACGAAATAACAAAAGAGAAGCCGAAAGCAAGAAGCATCACGCAAAAAATCGAGGTTATCGGGAAAAGTTTTTTTCTTACTATATAATTTGTTGTTACAAGAATCGAGGAAAACAATGTTAGCGACAAAGCCCAATGCGCTGCGGCAATTATCAACGTCAGGACAGTTTCCGGCCTTGGCGGCAGATTTATTGCCCAGTCAACCCGCAAAGCCAAGAACTTTAGACTTGTTGTTGCCGCGAAAATGATGACAAAAGTGACGCTAAAAAAAAATGCCAGTCTGGCTAATTTCCTCACAATTTATAGATTATCACGATAAGAACAGCCATGCAAGGGGATGTTTTGTTGTATTAATGTGATTTGAAAATTTTCCATTGTTAACTTCCGAAATTTATGCTATTATAGAGGTATGGAACGACTAAACCCGCTAAATGATTTCCTCTTTTTGAAGCTCATGGGCGAAGAAGGCAATGAGATACAATGCCTTGCGTTTCTTAATGCTGTACTAGGCTCAAAAGGCAAAGCGCCTGTAAAACTCATCAAAATCCTTGAAAATAGAGCCATAACTGCTGACATAATAAGTGATAAATCCTGCGTTCTTGATGTTCGTGTAGAAACCGACAAAGGCGAAAAA
>WQWD01000259.1 GCA_009785545.1 Treponema sp.
CCTCCCTTCGCCGCAAACTCCCATTGCGCTTCCGTTGGCAATCTATACCCTGTCGAGCCGGTTGCTATTCTCACATTATTCCACTTTCCATGATTACTCCTCGGTACTGCTCCCCATGTATCTGGATTTGTACTCCATTCATTGCTATTCGCCGCTGTCTGCATTTCATACGCAGGGGTTAATCCTCTTAATATACTCAACCTATTCGCAAATACTATCACGTCATACCAACTTACCTGCTCCACTGGCAGTTCTCTACGGTTG
Source organism: Treponema sp. (assembly GCA_009785545.1). GTDB lineage: Bacteria > Spirochaetota > Spirochaetia > Treponematales > Breznakiellaceae > WQXQ01. The sequence continues at coordinate 265 of WQWD01000259.1, forward strand.
AAGGTCTCCGTTGCAGTTCCTCCGCCCCAAACATTCGTACCTGTGAAAAAGCTAGGCCAGTTTCCCATCACATCGAACCACTCCCCCTGTGTTACAGGAAACTTGCCGATGTAAAAGCCTTGTGTCAGCGTTACGGTTGATACGGGCGTTACATCATTGCCGCCTCCTGTGCCTAAGTTTCTGCCAAGCTCAAATGTACCGCCTTCCACACGCACCATTGCCATTTCTATTGCCATTGCCGATTCAACCATAATTAGCCCAATTATTGCTGCCACTACTACTGCGATAATCCTTAATTTCTTTTCCATGTTTTTTTTCCTTGATATGTTTTTTTCGCTTTGGAATCTTGAACAGACAGAATTATATCATACTTTATGTTAAATTTGTCAATTCTATGTGAGGTTTTTCTATTATTTTGTGAGCGAGCAAATATGGAAGCGCAACGCCAATCATGATTGAAACAAAACACTGGCAACGCTTGTACGCAAGGGGTGGATACAACCACCGGCAGGGGGAGAGGCGTGGCTGGCAGGAAAAACATTTCCTCAAGGGTGACAGCCATCAATTTTAGACAACCGTTGGCAGGCGGACTGCGAAAAGCACTGTCGGCGAAATACGGCTGTGTAGTCCTAGACAGCCACGTCAAAACGTGCGTAGATGAAAACCACAGCCGTTCCCGAGCCGACAGGGGTTTTCGCAGTCCGCCTGCCGGTGATTGTCTACATCTACATAACAAAGTTTTTTCTCAATCCAACTCTATTGACTAAAAACCACCAATTCAGTATATTGATTCAATAATTATTAAATTACGGAGGAAATATATGAAAATTAAGCCTTTGTTGGACCGTGTATTGGTTAAACTTGAAAAAAACGAGGCAAAAACAGCATCGGGGATCATCATTCCCGATACCGCTCAGGAAAAAACCCAAATCGGCATTGTCGCCGCTGTCGGGCCGGGTACAGAAAAAGACAAAATCATGGTTAATATCGGCGATCGTGTAATGCACGACAAATACGCCGGAACTCAAGTAAAAATTGACGGCGATGAACACCTTGTCCTGAAAATGGCTGATATTATTGCGGTTGTAGAATAAAGGAGAACAAAATGAGGAAGAATAATCAACGGCTATTATCAATGTTATTTTTCCTCATTATTATTCCCCTGTCGTTTTCTTCCTGCGCAAGAAGAATGGGGTACGGCGTATTGTTATGGTCTGTTGAAGATCCTCCAATATTGTCCGGCACTGTTCTGCCCGTTTTTATTCGATCCAACATCGAGCAAATATGGGTTGTCGGCATACCTGAATATTTGCAATATGGCAGAATTCTCGATAAAATCGAAGTTCCTCTCGCCCATCTTGAATTCGTTGGCAGTAGAAACAGGGCGTTCACACGTGCGGGAGAATTCGGAGAATTTGCTCATATCTACGCAGAAAACCTGCAAGACGGGCTTCCAATCCGTGAAAGCCCCGACAATGCTTCTCGCCGTGTTTATCGTCTGCGAGCGGGAGATATAGTAAAAGTTTTAGGCAGAGTACAAGGAACTCCGCCCATCAGCACTACAGGAGATCCGCTTCCCGGCGATTGGCTGAGGGTGCTGACAAGCGACGGAGTATCCGGCTACTGTTTTTCTTTCCGGCTAAGATTGTTTGACCAGAGCGAAACATCTTTTCAGTTAGCATCGACTCAAACACAATCAGTAATAGATACCGATCTTGAAATGATTTTTTCAAGAACATGGTCGCCTGATTTTTATTTACAGATGATAAATTCAAGGCGGATTGACTTGCACTCTTTTGAACAAAGATACCGCTTCGAACCGGGGCAAGATACCGGGGTTGCAAGAATAATACTACCCGATCTTGAAAGACACTTTAATTACGAAAGAATTATCCCTGACGGAGATCGTTCGTGGCGTTTTGAAGGCACAACTTTAACAATGACTTTACGCACGAATAATTCTCTTGCCGTACAATTTATAGATGCCGGAGGTTTAAGGCGTATTCTTAGTTTTGTTGTTCTTCCAAGTGATATTAACAATATAATACAACAGGAAAACGCCCGCCGTGAAGAGCAGTTTATGACTATTTTTAATCAGGGGTCAGTCTTTACCAGCAGTAATTTTGGAACAATTTCATTTATCAGCACAGGTGATTTTACATGGACAGGTTTTGAGCTGCTTGTGCCTCAATTATTTCCTGCGGAAACTTCAGGTAACGGCAGACTCATTATGGATCTGTTTATCCCCCCTTCTCTTGAGAGTCAATTTGACGGCGCTTTTACTTTGCAATTTACCGACATCAGAACAAATAATACTTTTTTCTTTTTGTATGCTCTTGACAATCAAGGCATACGTCTGGAAGTAGTGCCTGCCGCCTCTTTAGAAAATTCTACAGTAGCAAGAAGAGCTTCTTCTCCTATCGTAATGTTCTTCTTCAGAGATACGCATTTTTAATGGCCGGGACAGGTTCAGGTTTTGTTCAGTTTTCCCGTATCAATTTAAGTTTTGGCGACAGGGATATACTTAAAAATGTTTCACTGCGCCTTGCCGCCGGTTCAAGGTCTTGTCTGACAGGAGCGAACGGCTCGGGCAAATCCACATTAATGAAAATTATCGCAGGAGTTTCAAACGCCGACAGCGGCGAAACATCCGTGCAAAAAGGGACTCGTGTATCTTACCTTCCGCAGTCCGGGATTGCACATAACGGAAAAAGCCTAAAACAGGAAACGGAAACTTCTTATGATTTTGTCCACAAAATGATTTTGCGCCTTGAAGAAGTTGGAAAACAGCTTGAAAAATCAAATCTTGACAGTTTAACAAAAAATTTAATAGAAGAACATCACAATATACAAGAACAAATCGAAAACTCAGGGTATTACAGGCGTGACGCAGATATTTTTTCTGTTCTTACAGGGCTTGGTTTTTCCAAAAAAGATTTTGATCGTGACACAGGAGAGTTTTCAAGCGGCTGGCAAATGCGAATCGCTTTGGCAAAAGCTCTGCTTGAAAAACCCGACATTCTTCTTTTAGACGAGCCTACAAATTATCTTGATATAGAAGCTCGAAACTGGCTTGAAAAATGGCTTGAAAGTTTTGAAGGCGGTTATTTATTGGTTTCGCATGACAGATATTTTCTTGATATGTGCGTAAACGAAGTATATGAAATATTTAACGGAAGCCTTACACGATACGCCGGAAATTATTCGGCTTACGAAAAAACCCGTCAGGTTGAACTTACCTCTCTTGTCAAAAGGTACGAAGAACAGCAGGAAGAAATTGCCAAAACAGAGGTGCTCATTCGCCGTTTCCGTTACAAGGCAAGCAAAGCAGCCTTCGCTCAAGAACTGATAAAACGCCTGGAAAAAATGGAACTAATTGAAATACCTGAATCTTTTAAGAAAATAAATATCAGTTTTCCGCCGCCGCCTCATTCGCCTAATGTTGTTCTTGTACTCGAAGGAATCGGAAAGAGTTACGAAAATCATCGTGTCTTAAATATGTTAGACCTCAGTATTGACAAAAGAGAGCGGCTGGTTGTAGCAGGGCAAAACGGCGCTGGCAAATCAACACTTTTGCGTATAATCTCAGGGACAGACGCTAATTTTGAAGGAACATTAAAATACGGAGCCGGTATTCAAACCGGCTATTTTCAAGACGCTGCCGAAGCGCTTAACTCATCAAAAACAATTATCGAGTTTATGGAAGAAGAAGCGCCGACTCATCTAATTCCTAAATTACGTGATATGTTAGGGGCGTTTCTTTTTCGGGGAGATGATGTATACAAAAGTGTCGGTGTTCTTTCCGGCGGGGAAAAAAGCCGCTTGGCTCTTTTAAA
>WQWD01000260.1 GCA_009785545.1 Treponema sp.
CCATTGCCGTATAACTGATAAGTAATTGACGATACTTCCAAAGCAAATTCGTTTGGGTTTGTGATTCTTAAAACAGCTTCAAACTCGGTAACAACGATGTCAGCCTGCAAAATAACAATCGAAACAATTTCGAATTCCGGCTCAATAATCTCAATTCCCGGCTCGACATCAATTTCACCGATTAATTCAGGCTGCGATCTGCAAGATATTACTAAAAAGATCAATAAAAAAATGACAAGTGTTTTTCGCATAGTATTTTATCGGCATTATGTCAAAAATACGCAAGACCACCGTAATAGACAATGTTATTTTCCGGTGCAGAATCTTCGGTGCTGGCGGAGCTGACAAGGTTCGAAACAAGACTGCAGGAAGTTCCGTCTAAAAGCCCGCTTTCGATAAGGCTGACAACCAAAGCGCCGCCGCAAGCATTGAGCCTGCCATCAAGGATTGCCGAAGCGAGCGCAGGGGCGTTTTTTTCCGCAAAAAGGCCGATACACTCCCCCGCCGCCTTCATAACATTTTGTTCGTCATCGTCACTGCAAAGATTAGAGGAAACTATTATCAAAGTTTCATCAAATACAGGCGTAATTACCTTTTTTAACGCTTGAGCAAGGTCATATATATACGGAGCGCCCGGCTGCCCCATTAAAATAGGCACTATCGGCGTATTTGGGAAACAAAATTTTACAAAGGGAAGAAGGATTTCTATGGAATGTTCTCCAAGATGAGGAATATCGTTTATTTCGAAAGATTCCCCCGAAAATTCAAATTCTTCGGTCATTTTTTCATCGACAAGAATATTGCCAATAGGGGTTTGAAAAGAGTGGGAATTGGAAAGAAAGAGTCCTTTTTCTCTGTTATTGTGTATGGGGCCCAAAATAACCACACTTTTGATATTTCTGCCCATAGCGGAAGAAAAAGCGCTGGCGGCAAGCGCCCCGGAATAACTCCACGCTCCGTGCGGGGCAATAATCGCCTTCGCATGACCTGAAAGCCCTCTCTGCTTACAGCCTGAGTCCAAAGCATAATCAAACTTACCCGCAGCTTTTGGTTTCCTCGAGGACAGACCGAATGATTTTAGTTTTTTTTGCATTTCGGCTTTATCCTCAGGATAAAACATTCCGGCTCCTACCGGACAGCGAACTCGTCTTTTTTGGGCAAGCATAGCTTCCATACTTTAACTCTAGTGCTTCGAAGAGCTATATGCAAGAAAAAAGCAAAGATTTTGAAAAAACTTTCAAAAATTTAAACCCTGCAGTTTTCAAGCGCACGCAAACGCTTGTCATCAAGTTTGATACTCAGGTTTTTTTCCTGTGTAGGTATTACCAGTCCTTTTGGGCCGTTTTTCGCCCTCCTAAGGTATTTTACCTGTGTGTAGAAAAGATCACCTGAGCCGTTGTTCCTGCCTTTTGAGTAAAAAAGAGCGAGGGTTCCCGCATCGAGCATGATGTCCAGCGGAAAGGATTTACCTGCTTTTTGTTTGATGAAAACATAAGAGCCGTGAAAGTCTCTGGCGTGAAGCCACAAATCATTGCCGTTTACATGGCGGCGCAAAAGCTCGTCGTTTTCGGAGGCGTCTCTGCCGACAATGATGAGCCAGTCGCCGCGTTTGAAAGACAAACCCGGGCGTGTTTTTTCTTTCTTTGTCAATTTTGCCGAAACGCCTCCGGCTGAGACAGCGCTCCCGCTTGACCTGAGCAATTTCGCCAGGATCAGCGGATTTGTCTCGCTTAAAAGACGCTCCAGTTTTTCTGAAACTTCTTTTAATTCCTGCTCGCTTTCGGCGATTTCCCTTTGGATTTCCGATAAACCGCTTTTCGCTTTTCTGTACTGTTCATAGTATTTCCCGGCTTGAGCGGCAGGAGCCATACGAGGTTTAAGCTCAATTCGAATTTGCTCGCCGCCGTCTTCCGTTTCCAGCCATTTGTCGTTTGAATTGATGGCGGCGATATTCGCAAGGATTAAGTCTCCATATCTTTTCAACTGCGCCGAACCGGCAAAAGCAAGTTCTTTTTCACGCAGTCTGGCAATTGCCGCGCTGATTTTGCCAATACTGCCCTCACAACGCTGCCTTGCCTGCTCTCTCAATGTTTCAAGGGAAAGAGAACCTTTTTGTGCCGAGTAAAAGGCATCAACCTTTTTATTGAAAGAACCTTCGCCGGAAAACTCTCTTATTTCATATTGACGTTTGCCGGATATCTGAGAGCCGCTAATGTTCGGAGCTTCCGGCAAGTAATGCCCGCCTGTAATTTCGCCGCGTTTTGGCAGGCGGCGCATTGCGTCTAATACAAGGTCATCCTCGCCGGTAACGATGAAATTTGCCGCATTAGACCACAATCTGATATACAGCCTGAAAACCGCCTCCGGCCGTTTTACAACAAGTCTTATGATACGATCATCACCAAGCTGAGCGGCTTCCGTAATCCATCCATTTACAATTTTTGAATTGAGAAATTGGGCAAAACGCAGAGGTTTATCGCTCTTTGGAACAGCGGCAAATGTTTCACTCAGCCTGCACGCGCCGGAAACCAAGCTGATAAGAAGCTGTTTTGTTATCCCCTTTTTGTGTATTCGAAGAACCACAACATCAAAGGCACTTTGGACGGCACTTTGTATTTGAGAACCCTCCAAATCAAGTTCTTCGAGGATCAGGTTGATTTCTTTCCAGTTTAATGACATTGATTTATCTTAATGTAATTTGAGGCTTTTTCAAAACTTCAGTTTTTGAAAAAGCAACCTTAGATTTTGTTGGAAAAGTGGGCTTTAGACCACTTTTCCGAAAGCCTTTTGAAAAACTAACCGAGTTTTGAAAAAGGCTCATTTGGCTATTTGGTCTGGGCATTGGTTGGATATTCCCACGGGTTGAGTAACATAATACCTTCGATTTCCGCAAAATCCTTAATGTTTCTTGTAACTAAGGTCATGTGATGAGTTATAGCCGCCGCCGCAATTTGAGAGTCAGCCATTGGCATTGTTTTTTCTGCTCCGGCACGAAGCCTTCCCCAATGCGCCATTGTTTCTGTGTCCAGCGAAATTATCCGCCCGTCAAACCATTCCGGTAATTTGATATTAAACCAAATTAATAAGTCATGTTTCTTTTTTCCCGCAGGAAGTTTTTCGATACCGTAAGATAATTCACCCATTGTAAGAGAACAAAGATACATATCTTCCGGCGGTATTTCATCTATCAGAGCTTTAACATTAGCGTTGCAGTTTGATTTTCGCAATTCTGATATTATGTTTGTGTCAAGAAGATATTTCACAGAGAAATCTCCCTCATTTTTTCCGCTTGCCGCTGAGGCAGTTCCAATTCGACATCACACAATGGAGAGCTCTGCATAAAATCAAAAAGTCTCTCTTTTGGGCGGATAAGTCTTTTGTATTTTTCAAAAGACAAAATTACTGCCCTTTCCCTTCCGTGAATTGTAATTGTTTGAGGATTTACTGCCGCCGCTTTGACAACTTCGCTAAACATCGCTTTTGCCTCCTGCAACTGCCAAATAACTTTTTTTCCGCCTGTCTTTAATTGCACATTCATAGTTTTTATTTCCTTTTGTAGTCTGACTAGTCTGATTATATGATTTTTTCTGATTGATGTCAAGCTTTATTTGTGGGAAAATTATCATTCAGGCATAAAAAAAGACCGCCTGATAACAAGCGATCTTTTAGCGGCTATAGGACTCGGACCTATGACCCAACGGATATGAGCCGTTTGCTCTACCAACTGAGCTAAGCCGCCGCATATCAATTGTTACATTGATATTGTCTTTACGTTAAAAGTTTACTTTATTTACAAAATCGTGTCAATAACTTTGTTGCCTGGTTCAGCAATTCTAAATTTGAATGAAAACTCTCTGTCCAGTCAGGGCAGGGGCAGGCTCTCAGAAAAACTTCGCCGAAGAGTCAAGAGGGGAACCTTCGCCCACAAGCGGGCTCGGTTGAGGTCACCGCTTCAGAACCTCAGCAGACAATAGAAAAGCTTCAAATAAATTGGAATTGCAATGAAAATATTTTTAATTGCTGAGTTTCTTGCACGGGGAGCGGCGAAAATGTTTTTCTGAGAGCCTGCCCCTGCC
>WQWD01000261.1 GCA_009785545.1 Treponema sp.
ACTGGAGCTTTTCGTTATTTTTCAATATATTAACAATATGGCAAATCTGTTTGATTATCTGGCTTGGAGAGGCGATCTGGAATTTAGTGTATCGCCTTTTAACCCTGTAGATAACTTAATTTTTTCCCAGCTCGCCTATCTTACATTAGACGATATTGTTCCCGGCCCTGATGAAAAAGGCAGTATAACCATAGATCTCGCCGTTAAAATTTACGATGAAAAACACAAAAAGCCCGAAGGATTCAAACAATCATCTGTTTTCAAGGATGATCCGGAGTTAATCAACGCTTTAGCCGTATCAAAACGGTTTGGGGGAAACCACCTTTTTGGATTTGTAAATCATGCTGATATTGATCGTGAAACTCAATTTTCCGCAGTTACTATTTCTATCGATAAAACAAAAAACGAATTTAACAACATCATCGCTTACCGTGGAACAGACGCTTCGATTATTGGATGGAAAGAAAGCTTAACAATGAGTTTTAAAGAAGTTATTCCATCTCAGATTGAAGCTGTAAAATACCTTGAAAAAATGGCTGCCATGATTAATGGCAATTTTTGTCTTTGCGGTCATTCAAAGGGAGGAAACCTTGCTATTTACGCAGCTTCTCATTGCAGTAAAAAAACACAAAATAGAATAACCGCTGTTTACAACAATGATGGCCCCGGGTTTCACGAAAAAATTATATCCGGCGAAGGATTTACCGCAATCAAAGATCGTATTGTGGCTTATATACCTCAATCATCAATAATTGGAATGTTATTGGGGCATGGATATAAAAACACGGTTGTTAAAAGCAATCAAAGCGGACTTTTGCAGCACGAACTTTATTCATGGGAAGTGACACATAACGATTTGGTTTATCTGAATGAAACAACATTGGGCAGCCGTTATATCAGCAAAATTCTTGAAGAATGGAATAACAAATTTGACGCAGCCAGCCGTGAACAATTTATCGAAGCTTTATATTGTATTTTAAATCAAGCGGAGGTAAAATCTGTTTTTGATCTTGAGGTTTCGTGGTTTGCATCGGCAAGCCGTATAATCAAATCTTTAAACAATATCGATCAGCCGACAAAAAAACTTATTCGGCAATTTTTGGTGGAACTGTTTCGCAGCGCCGGAAGAAATATAAATACACTTTTAAGAGTTGAAAATTGACTTTGAATACTGCCGCACTGGGTATACCCGGCTATACCCAACTCTAATGTTGATTCGTGGCAAAAATTTATTGTATAATACCCTATGCGAATTGTAGCTTGGAATGTGAACGGAATTCGTGCGATAGAAAAGCGCGGTTTTTTTGAATGGCTGAAAAAAGACGATCCGGATATACTGTGTTTGAACGAAACCAAAGCCGAACCCGGGCAGCTCTCTCCTAAATTTTTAAATCCACCCGGAACTGCCTACTCTTCCTTTTGGGCAAGTGCCAAGAAAAAGGGCTATTCGGGAGTGGCAATTTACACAAAAAAACAGCCGCTAAACGTTTCTTTTCTTGGCATACCGGAATTTGACGATGAAGGGCGTGTCCTTGCCGCCGAGTACAAAGACTTCACGTTGATAGCAGCTTATTTTCCTAATTCACAGCCTGAAAGAAAAAGAATCGATTACAAACTTGCTTTTAACGAAGCTATATTAAACCTCTGTAATTCGATTGTCAAAAAAGGCCGGCACTTTATTTTGTGCGGCGACTTAAATGTCGCACATACTCCAATCGATCTTGCCCGTCCAAAAGCAAATGAAAACAATCCCGGTTATTTGCCCGAAGAACGAGCGTGGATGGACAAGTTCATTGCGGCAGGGCACGTCGATACATTTCGCTATTTTAACCCGGAAAAAACAGGATGTTACACATGGTGGTCGTACATGGGCAGCGCACGTGCGAATAATGTCGGGTGGAGAATCGATTATCATTGTGTAAACAAAGATTTTCTGCCAAAAGTAAAATCATCTATCATCAGGCCGGATGTTACAGGATCGGATCATTGCCCTGTGGAAATTCAATTAAAAAGGATTAGATAAAAATATGATAATTAAATATAATGCGCCTGCGGTTTTAACATTTACTATGATATGCGCAGTTATAATGTTTTTATCGGAAACATTGATTCCAAATTTGAATTTAGCGTGGTTCATGGTTCCCGGCAGAGGAAATTTTAACATTGGAAATATAAGAAATTGGGTAACATTATTTACACATATTTGCGGTCATGGAAACTGGTTTCATTTTTTTAGTAATTTTATGCTAATCCTTCTTATTGGCCCAATGCTGGAAGAAAATTACGGTTCAAGACGGCTGCTTTTAATGATAGTTATTACAGCGCTTGTTACAGGAGTTTTAAATGTAATTTTATTTACAAGCGCACTGATGGGTGCTTCCGGCGTTGTATTTATGATGATTCTTTTATCTTCTTTTACAAATTTTTCCAGAGGAGAGATTCCTCTTACGTTTATATTTGTATTGGTTCTGTATCTTGGAACGCAGATTCTTGAAGTATTTAATTCAGAAGTAAATAACATATCTTATTTTGCGCATATTGTCGGCGGATTGTGCGGCAGTTTTTTTGGATTTTGGCGTCCGCCAAAAAGGAGTAATTAATGGACAAAGAATTTTTGGAATTTGACAAAGAACGTGACAATTCGATCAAATTAGCACACAAGATTTACAGCGAAGGATTTATTCCCGATGTAATTTATGTATCGTTAAGAGGCGGAGCGTATCTGGGCAACATTATAAGCGAATATTTTAAAATCGTCCGCAGAAACGCACGCCCGGTTTACTATGCCGCAGTCGCCGCTCGTTCCTACACTGACGTGGCAAAAGCGGAAAAGGTCATCGTTGACGGCTGGACATACTCTCCGGATCACCTTCGTATAGGAGATAAAATATTGCTGGTAGACGATATTTTTGATTCGGGAAGAACGATTAATCACCTTGCGAAAATAATAACCGAAAAAGGAATACCACGAAACGATTTAAAAATCGCCGTTCACGATTACAAGTATTTTACCGACAAAAATGAACAGCTTCCGTTTCAGCCTGATTACTGGTGCCGCAAACTTGATGTGTCTATCCATGATGAGGAACGATGGATACATTACATGAGCCACGAGCTTGTAGGGCTTACTCAACAGGAGTTGGAAGAACACTACTACAAGCGGGATCCGCAGCTTCGTGAAGCGCTTGATGTCATCGTACAAAACAAATAATGTTAATTTGCGGAATTGACGAAGCAGGGCGCGGGCCATTGGCAGGCCCTGTCTGCGCCGGAGCTGTAATCTTAGGCGAAGGTTTTCCCCTTGAATTGTTAAACGATTCCAAAAAAATGACAGCAGCCGCACGTAACGAAGCGTACAATGTTATTTCCAAGTCAGCTTTTGCTTTTGGGATCGGCTGGGCATCGCATGAAGAAATTGACAAAATCAACATTTTACAGGCATCGCTTTTGGCAATGAAACGTGCTTTTGAGGAGATGGCAAAAAAAATCTCCGCTGAGCAAAAACTTCCATCGGGAACAAATATAACCGCAATTATCGACGGTCTTTACATACCTGACATCGCCGCCATTTGCGAAGCGATACCAAAGGCGGACTCAAAAGTTCCCGAAGTGATGGCGGCGTCAATCCCTGCCAAACATGAACGTGATGCCTACATGGATAAAATGGCGGCGCTTTACCCTCAATACGGATATGAAAAACACAAGGGCTACCCGACTAAGGCGCATCGGGAAGCGGTGTTAAAATACGGGGTATCTCCGATACAAAGATTGAGTTTTAAGGTGCGGGGATCACTTTAATAATAAAAAAAAATATTATATACTGACAAAGTATCTAGAAAACAAATAATTTGGAGGATATATGTCAATATCGCTATACGGGCGTTCACTGCTTACACTGCTGGACTATTCGCCTGAAGAAATTCAATATTTATTGGAATTTTCCAAACAAGTTAAAGCGCAGTCAAAAAGCGGAGAAATCCTTCAGCGTTTTAAAGGAATGACACTTGCCCTTTTGTTCGAAAAAAGATCGACACGAACCAGGTGTGCGTTTGAGACGGCAT
>WQWD01000262.1 GCA_009785545.1 Treponema sp.
ATGTCGGCTTTTTGAAAATCTTCGATTTCGTGTTTTCCAAGTACATAATGTACCGGCTCTTTTCCCATTTCTCGGCAGGCTGCGTCTAATTTTTCTACGGAAGTAATCAATGTTTTTTCGTCTCTTAAATCGGTAACTGTAACTGACGCTCCGCGGCTTAGCAAAAATTTGGCTGACTCAAGCCCGCCTCCGTGAAGACCAAGCCCCATAACTAACGCTTTTATTCCTGAATAATCCATGATATTCTATTATCATGAAGTCGATAATATGTAAACAGGTCAATTATGGAACAAACTGAAATATTAAAAGAAATACCTATACTTGGAGACAGCGGGCTGCCGCAATATTTTGGCTGGTCAAGACAGGCTCTCTTTTCATATAACTCTGAGATGGTTTTTTCTCCTCGTTATAAGATAACAGAATCTGATCGCTTTATCGTACATTCGCCTACTCACATGGCTGTCTTTGAAATAAAAGATGACGGCTGGTTAGGTTATATGATGATTTCTATAATTTCGCTGCGGGAAAAAAAACGCTTTAGTCAAATTTATAATACAATTATTCCAATGGGTTCATTTAAACTATCAAATAACAGTGATTCTGGTTCTGTACGCTGGCACAAGAAAAAAACACACCTTGATTTTATATGTATGGAAGGAGGGCGGATCATTAAAGCTGATGTTCCCAAGTTTGATTCTAACCGCAGTATGAGATGCGCTTTGGTATTAAGTGAACTGAGTGATGCTCAATCTGTTATGACAAGCCAGCCTTACCTCAATGACAATAACGGTTTTAGGTTATCCAGACGCTGTCCGTGTTTTTTTGTCGAAGGAGTAATTCAACTTGGCAGTACAGAAATTGTTTTTTCCAGAGGGCACGCTTGGGGCATTTTTGACTGGAATCGTAATGTACGCCCAAAATCCGATATACAATATTGGGCGGCAGCTTGCGGGCAGAATAACGGAAAAACGCTTGGCTTTAGTGTTGGGTACAGTTGGGCAGATTCTTCTCAAGGCACTGAAAACGCTTTTTTTGTTGATGGTAAATTGCACAAGCTGGGCAATGTAACATTTCATATTCCTATGTCAAATTGGCTTTCTCCGTGGCGTTTTACCAGCAATGATAACCGCCTTGAGATGACTTTTTCTCCCCATCAGGAGCGTTCAGATCGGCATAGATTTTTCTTCCATAGTTTTACCCGTCGTCAGGTCTGCGGTTTTTTTTCCGGGAGAGCGCAGTTGGATGACGGCTCGACAATTGAATTCAGCAATTTGACCGGGTTTGCCGAGCGTAATAAAATGCGGAAATAATTTTTTAAAATCTCATTATGAAGAGGTATACTAAATTTAAAAATTATTCTATTATTATCAAGAATAAAGGATGGTTTTATGTCAAAGTTTATTGACAAACTGCGTTTTTACACATTTGAGCAAGAACAGTATGCCGAATTCATGAAAAATATATTCTATAGCAATTTGTTAGCTCTGCGCAAAGCAAGTGCTATTTTTGCAATTTTTACATTTGGTTTTGCGTTTTTTTCCATAATATTTGAGCCGGGTATTTTTAAAGGCCTTGTTTGTTTTGGTTTTGCCGCTTTTGCGTTAATCATACATATTGCAGTTAACTATATGCTGCAGTTGCTTAATATAAAAAAATGGATTATCTATGCGTTAATAATTGTATATTTTACGGTCTTGATGCTCTTTGCTGTAACGATAAGCGTGTGGTTAAATGTTAACAGTGGCGGTGCGCTGCATACGATTATTCTGGCTTGTTCTCTTTTGATGTTTATAAATTCATTACGGTTTAATTTTATTCTTCTTTTTTTCGGAGCGCTATTTGTTATTATATGTTCTATTATATGGAAAGAGTTTGAATTTTGGATTTATGATCTTGTAAACACATTGATTGCCGGCTCGTTGGGAATGTTTTTTACATGGCAGTTTACAAAATTGCGGCTTGGATTGGAAGTCTCAACATCAATACTGGAAGATGAAAAAAACAAATATCTTGATCAAAGCATAGTTGATGAATTGACAGGGCTAAAAAATCGCAGAGACTTTATGCAAACTTTTCAAAGGTATGTTACAAATTACCGAACTTCAGATGATTGGTTTTGCATTGCTATTGCCGACATCGATTTCTTCAAAAATTACAATGACTTTTACGGACACCAGAAAGGCGATGATTGTCTGCGTTCAGTAGGAAAAATGTTAAGTACGTTAAGTGATAATTTGGGTATCTATGTTTCCAGAGTTGGCGGAGAAGAATTTGCAGCCATTTGGTTTGAAAAAGAATCTTCTCATGTTGATAAGGTTATGGCGGCATGGGCTGATGCGGTAAAAAAAATGGAAATCCGGCATGAAAAATCAACTGTTTCGGACTTTCTTACCATGAGCATAGGTGTTTATAAGGTGCGGTGCGGCCCCGCTCATGACGTAAAAAATCTTTACAACCTTGCCGACCAAGCCCTTTATACAGCAAAAAATTCAGGGCGTAATCGTGCGGTTGTTCATGGCGATGATATTAAACAATATGAGATACCTCTAAAATGAATCTTGAAGCATTTATACTCGGCTGCGGCGGAATGATGCCGCTGCCAAACAGACATTTAACATCTGTATTACTCAGGCGTGAAGGAGAGCTTTTTCTCTTTGATTGCGGCGAAGGGACTCAAGTTTCCTTGCGGCGTCTTAATCTGCGATGGAAAAAAATCTCTGCCATTTTTATCAGCCACACTCATGCGGATCATGTTACAGGTATCCCCGGTCTTTTGATGCTCTCTTCGCAGGTTGACAGGGATGAGCCGTTATACATTATCGGTCCGCCTAAAATTGCCGATTATATCGAAGCTAACCGCCGTGTATTGGATATGTACATAAACTATGAAATAATTGTGCAGGAGATCACTTCGCCGGGAATCGTTTACAAAGGAGATGGTTTTCATGTCAGAAGTTTTCCTTTGTCTCACACAAAGCCATGTTATGGTTATACTCTGGAAGAAGAGACAAGGCCGGGAGAATTTCACCCGGAAAAAGCGGCGGCGTTGAATATCCCGATGGGAAAACTATGGGGAAAATTGCAAAAGGGCGAAACGATTCAAACCCCCGACGGCAGGGAAATTAACCCTAATGAAGTAATGGGGCAGCCGAGGATGGGAAGGAAATTTTCGTTTGTTACAGATTCTCTTCCTTTGCAGGAAATATCAACACATATTATTGGCTCAGACCTTTTTATTTGCGAGGGGATGTTTTCAAATGCTCTGGCCGAAGACGCTTATTCAAAAAAACACATGACTGCTGTGGATGCCGCCAAACTTGCCGCTTTTTCGTCAGGGGTAAAAAAATTAGGTTTAATCCATTACAGCCCAAGATATACTGAATACGATCTAAAGAAAATTTTGGAAGAAGCCAAAGAAATTTTCCCCGAAACTGTCCTTACTCGAGACAGGATGGTTTTCCCTATTGAATATATCGATTAAATCTGATAATATAACTTATTATAGAAGAAAAACACCTATAAAAACTTTTCAATTTGCCGAGTTAAATTCGTGTAACCTGTGTGTGCCTATGGGTTTTTTTCGTTTAAATCCAAAAAATTCAAGGAGGAATGGTTTACGCATGAACATTCAGTCATCAAAAATTGAGGTAAAAAATCTGACAAAACTTTACGGAAATGTCCAAGCTGTAACAGACGTTTCCTTTTCCGTCGGAGATCAGCAAGTCTTGGGTTTTCTTGGGCCGAACGGCGCAGGTAAAACTACAGTTATGAAAATCCTGACAGGTTTTCATTTTCCATCAAGCGGAGAGGCCTATGTAGACGGCATTCCCGTAGTCCAAAGTCCATTAGACGTTAAACGCCGTATTGGATATTTGCCGGAAACTGTTCCGGTTTATGGCGACATCACCGTTGATGAATACTTAAACTTTGTCGCTGAGGCGCGTTTTATTCCCAAACATGAGCGTTCTTCCGCTATTAACGCAAGCCTTGAAGCCTGCGGTCTTATGAATTTCAGAAGCCGTAAAATAGAAACGCTTTCAAAAGGCTACCGCCA
>WQWD01000263.1 GCA_009785545.1 Treponema sp.
AACAAAAAGGTTTTTTTAGTATAAAATCATTTAACGATCTTTCTGGTTTAGAGAGAGTTATTGGAGGAAAATTTGAAAAATAAAAAAGTTATTTCTATTTTTGTTATTGTTATGATTGCCGCTGTTTCCGCCGCAATTTTTTTGTTTACCGGCACTACATCTTACGATATTGCGTATTATGACGACGAAGAAGTTGAGCCGGCTATTCCACGCAATACAGTTACTTTTATTGCGGCTGGTGACAACCTGTTTCATTACTCGATACTTAGAGCACATCGGCAAGATGATGACTCATACTATTTTACTCCGATATATCAATATATAAAACCAATTGTTCAAGCTGCCGATCTTGCGTTTATCAATCAGGAAACGATTATGGGAGGCACAAGATTTGGTTATACCGGGTGGCCTCGTTTTAATACGCCGCAAGCTCTTGGATATGTTCTTGCAGAAACCGGCTTTCATGTGGTAAATCTTGCAAACAATCATGCTATGGACAGAGGTGAGGCGGCGCTTTTGGCAACGCTGGATTTTCTGGACACGATAGAAGAGCTGACTGTAATTGGCGCTCGAAGGGAAGGGGAGAGCGCCCGCATTATAGAGAAAAACAATATTACTTTGGGATTTTTGGCTTATACATTTAGCTTGAACGGTATTCCGCTTCCGCCGCACAACCTCAATCTGGTTTCCATGATCAACCGTGAAGTGATGGCTCGGGAAATTGCGGCTCTTCGCCCGTTAGTTGATTTTTTAATTGTTTCGATGCACTGGGGCGAGGAATACCTATTGGAGCCGGACAGAAGCCAAACCAGTCTTGCGCAGTTTCTTGCGCAGCAGGAAGTAGACTTGGTAATCGGACATCATCCTCATGTGCTTCAAAGAGTGGAAACAATTCCCACGCCAAGCGGCAGAGAAACTATTGTGTTTTATTCGCTTGGAAATTTTGTTTCTAACCAAAGAGAAAGAGAACGGCTTATCGGCGGAATGGCGGTTTTAACTTTTGTAAAAGAAGGTCTTACTTGTGAAGACGGAGAATTTACAGAAAAGCTTTATATCACCGATGTCGGCAAATTGCCTGTTGTTACTCACTTTGATCTTAATATCAGAAATTATCGGATTTACCCGTTGTGGATGTATAATCAGGAATTATTGGAAAATCACGGGTTTAGAAGATACGATATGCAGGGTTTTACAATGGAGTTTTTTTATTCCGTATTGGACAGGGTTCAAACAGACATTATTATGAAAAACCCTTTTGCAGATCATAATTTAGATTACTATTACTACTCATGAAAAACAAAATAAAAGTTATTGTCTTAACAGGTATTGTTTTAATAGCGGCTTTAATTTTATTGTTATACGCCATCCCTTTTTTTACGCAAGATCGATTTTATCAGGATGAGGCAGCCGAAGAAGAAGTGTTTGTGCCGCAGCGCCATACTGTTACTTTTGCTGCGGTGGGCGATAATCTGTTTCATTGTTCGATAATTTCCACTTCGTATGTGGGCGGCGATCATGATTTTTCTCCGATATTTGCAGAAGTAAAACCAATTATTCAGGCGGCTGATCTTGCGTTTATCAATCAGGAAACTGTTATGGCAGGTTCAAGTTTTGGTTATTCGGGCTGGCCGCTTTTTAATACGCCTCAATCTTTGGCACAAACACTTGCCGACACAGGCTTTCACGTTGTAAACCTTGCCAACAATCACGCTATGGACATGGGGAGGCAAGGGCTTTACAACACCCTCGATCTATTGGAATCGATAGAGGAGCTCACCGTAATTGGCGCACGAAGGGAAGGGGAGAGCGCCCGCATTATAACAAAAAATAACATAACATTTGGGTTTTTGGCTTATACGTTCAGCTTAAACGGGATTCCGCTTCCAAGAGACAATCCCAATCTGGTTTCAATGATCAATCGTGAAGTGATGGAACGGGAAATCACAGCACTGCGTCCGTTAGTCGATTTTTTGATCGTATCGATGCATTGGGGCCCGGAATACCGCCTGCAGCCGGACAGGTCTCAGACGGAACTTGCCAGTTTTCTTGCAGAGCAGGAAGTTGATTTGGTGATCGGGCATCATCCTCATGTGCTTCAGAGAGTGGAGACGCTCGCCGCGCCAAGCGGAAGGGAAACGCTTGTGTTTTATTCGCTGGGCAATTTTGCGTCACATCAATTAGAAAAGGAAACTTTAATCGGCGGAATGATGGTTTTAACTTTTTCAAAACAGGAGTACATGACCGAGTACGGAGAAATCAGCGAAAAACTTTCCATTGATGATGTTGGCGTACTTCCGTTGATCACCCATTACAATCGCCGTTTTAGGGGAACAAAAGTTTATCCTTTATTTCTTTATACTGAGGAATTGCTGGCGGAGCATGGCTTTCACAGGTACGATCCAAGGCGGGTAGCTCCTTATGGCTTTACGATGGAGTTTTTTCAGACTGTAACGGAGAGGCTTCAAACCAGAATAATCACAAGAAATCCGTTTTTGCCCAGAGGTCAAGTTGAAAACAATTTAATTGATATATTGACACAAATTTGGATATTTAGTAATCTATAAGTCCCTGTTACATCGTCTGCTTTGCAGCCGAACTAGAATAATTAAGGTGATAAAAGGTTATATTTTTATGAAGACAGTATTTGCAAAACCCGCCTCGGTAGAACGTAAATGGTACGTTATTGATGCGGAAGGGAAGATCTTGGGCAGAGTGGCAGCCAAAATTGCCTCCGTTGTCCGGGGCAAAAACAAGGCGATTTTTGTTCCTCATCAGGAAGTTGGAGATTACGTAATAGTAATTAACGCCGATAAAATCGTCGTTTCGGGCAGAAAAGCTCAGCAAAAGATGTACTATCGTCATTCAGGTTATATGGGCGGTTTAAAGTCCACTACTTATGAGAAGCTGATGGCTCACAATCCGATAATGCCGTTGGAAAAAGCCGTAAAGGGAATGCTTCCCAAAGGGCCGCTTGGCAGAAAGATGGCGAAAAACGTCAAGATTTATGCGGGAGTTAACCATCCGCATAGCGCTCAAAATCCAGTGGTTCTTGAGGCTTAAAGGTTTTTTGACTAAATTAGGAAAGGAAAGATATATATGAATAAAAATCTTGGAATGGGTACTGGAAGACGAAAAACTTCTGTAGCACGGGTTTATGTCCGTGACGGAAGCGGTAAAATTGTTGTAAATGGCAAGGATGTAAACACATATTTCCCACTTGATGAGCATGTACTAATGGTTCGCCAGCCTCTGATGGTAACTGCCAGCGAGAATAAGTACGACATTTTAATCAATGTCTACGGCGGTGGCTGTAACGGCCAAGCGGGCGCTTGCCGTCACGGGCTTTCACGTGCGCTTTGCCAGGTGGATCAAGCTAATTATGCCAGCTTACGTGCCAACGGTTATCTTACCCGTGATCCTCGCATGGTTGAACGTAAAAAATACGGCCGCCCCGGAGCACGCAGACGCTTCCAATTCTCCAAGCGTTAAAAATCATACGGCCATTTTATGGTCAATGCGTCTACACAATCGGAAGCCGGAGACAAACAACACTCAGATTGTCTGCACGTTGAAAACGCCGCTCTGCGCCTCATTGCCAGAGCTGAGCAATGTGCAGGCGGCTTAAGCCGCAAACTCAAAAAACGTGGTTATGACAAGTATTCTGTCAATTCCGTAATAGAGAAGCTCTGTGATTTACAATTGATTGACGACAACCGCTTTGCCCGCCTATGGTTGGAATCCCGCCTTCATTTGACCCGCAGCCCCAAGCGTCTCCTCATTTCTCTCTGCGCTCGGGGCATAGACCGTGACGATGCCGAAGCCGCTCTTCGAAATGTTTTGGACGCCGATGTCGAAAACGCCCTCCTTGTGCGTTTCGCCAAAAAATACGCACGAAAATTTAAAAGCGAAGACAGCCGCTCGTTGAAATATTTTTTAAGGAGTGAAGGTTTTTCTTCCGGGGCA
Organism: Treponema sp.; assembly: GCA_009785545.1. Taxonomy (GTDB): domain Bacteria; phylum Spirochaetota; class Spirochaetia; order Treponematales; family Breznakiellaceae; genus WQXQ01. The sequence continues at coordinate 3,964 of WQWD01000263.1, forward strand.
ATCTGCGAGTATCTTGATGGGGAATTATGAATCCTCTTGGAACAAACCATTTAAAACGTATTAAAAAGGTTTTGCCATCTT
>WQWD01000264.1 GCA_009785545.1 Treponema sp.
TACTGATACTTTACGGTCAACACCTGCATAATTAATGGCATTTACCAAGAGATTGTAAAAAGCTCTATTAATTTTGGTTTCATCGGCTTTAATCATGATGTCTTTATCAAAGTTAAAGTCAATAATATAATTTTGATTTTTCAGTAATTCTTGTAGTCGTTCGACCGTTTCTTTTATACTCTTTGTGAAATTGAAGCTGGAAATGTTCAATAGTTCCATATTGGCTTCCAACTTGGAAATATCCAATACATCATTTACCAAGCCGGATAAACGTCTGCTTTCTTCCATGATTACAGTTACCCGCTCGCCGGTAATTTCTTTGGGAAAATCGTGCATCATCTCCGCATAACTGTAGATTAATGCCAGGGGGGTACGCAAATCGTGGGACACATTGGCAAGCAGTTCCCGGCGCAGCGTTTCTGTTTTTCCTAATTCAATGGCTGCCGTGTTTAGTGTTTCTGACAATTCTACAATCTCATTAAACCCCTTGCCGGAGAATCGAGTATTGTATCTGCCTTTGGCTAAATCCAGTGCGTTATGATTTATTTTTTCAATGGGTTTAGATACTCGCTTGGCAATGACTAAAGCCAGTATAACCGCCGAAATAAGCATTATAGCAGAAATCATGTATAACTGATAACGAAGGGTGGTTACTGTGGCATGCACAGGGGTAACAACGGCACTAATTATCACGGCTTTATCGTCTACAAGCCGCACATATACCAAGGATTCCACAGACTGGCGAATGAATTGGCGATACGGCTGCCAGCGATCCTCTGTTTCACCATAAGGCCGCGAACAGCCATCAAGTTGACGAGCGGGAGCAAAGCGATTTATAGAATTTGGCGGCTCTGAAGAATATTCGTAAAACTCACCTCCGTTTTCAAGCGCCCTGGAGATAAGAGTTGTATTTATTTCAATATCAAGCGAAGTCGGACGAGAGTTCCCTATTACCGTCCAGCCTCTTAAGTTTACAATGTCAGCAGTAAAATTCCCGTCCTCTGCCAGAGCCAAAACAGTTTCCAGTATATCCTCATCATCTATGCGGGAAATAATTATAGAAGCGTTATTTCTTATTTCTGTTATGCGTATATGTCTATAAAAATTGTTTAGAAACACAATTTGAAACAACCACAAGATAATCAACAAAAGGAAGCAGAAGCCCAACAGGTAACCGAAAACTCTCCACTTTAATCTCATTTCATTTCCCCCTTATTGATCAACTTTCCTCAAATCTGTATCCCAAGCCCTGCAGCGTCGTTATCAAATTTCTATAAGGTCCCAAAACTTTACGTAATAGTTTCATGTGGGTATCAAGAGTTCTGTCGTCCCCATGATAAATGTAACCCCATACTTCGGATAAAATTTTCTCACGAGACAATGCGATATTTTTGTTGCGTATCAAGTAAAACAGCAAATCGTATAACTTGGGGGCCAGTTCCGCCTGTATGCCGTCGATAATTACTTTGTAGGCTGTCATATCTGCCACAAAACCATCTTTCCGAAAAACTTCACGGTTATCCCTATCCGTTTCTCTGCCCAAACGTCTTAATATGGCGGCAATCCTCAGCATAATTTCCTTAGAGGAAAAAGGTTTCACTACATAATCATCTACACCAAGCTCAAAAGCCAGCACTTTATCATATTCTTCACCTCTGGCCGATAGCATAATGACAGGCACATTGGAAAATTTTCTAATCTCTTTTACTGCCGAAAATCCATCCATCTCCGGCATCATAATATCCATTATCACAAGATCTAAATCATTTTGTTTGCAAGCGGTCACCGCCTGCACCCCATTACTTACCTCGATTGTTTCATGGCTTTCAAATTCTGCGTATTTTTTTATTACGGCGCGAAGTCCTATTTCATCATCACAGATTAGTATTTTCGCCATTGTATATACCCGTAATTAGTATAAACCTCATTTCTGAATTCCGGGTGAATTCTGCCTGAATATTATCTTTTCTTCCATAATTTATCTTAGTTATGTGAAAAAACAAGAAAATCCTCATACCCCTTTAAGAGTTTAAGGTACTGATGAGTGTTGATGATCGGGAAGATAAAACTGCCCGCTTCTGTTTTGTGACGTTTAAGGTAACAAGCCGCAGTCAGGCGGCGCAGTTGTTACCGTGCGTTAGGCGAAACTTGCTTACACTCAGATGACTTTGGCAACCAACTGGATTGTGTTAAAATATTTTCCACCTTCTGCCGCCATCATATCCAAATCCCATTTTTCTTCTTCATTGTTGGGGTCACGGCTAACAAGGTATTCTTTCCAAGCTATATCGTGGCAAGCTTGTTCGCTGATTGTTATAATCTCTATACCAACAGCTTTGCTAAACAAATCCTTCCACCATTCAATGCCACGAACAGTTTTTGCAACAAGAGGTTCATTCCAAAACGACTGCATTTCCTTCGGAACATTATCCCCAAACTCATACTTCAAGCCGGGAAATGCTACTGCAATATAACCGCCTTTCTTCAAATACGGAATTATCTTTGCCAGCATTTCCTCGTTATCCCCAAACATATTGTATGCGCCGACCGAAAAAATCACATCAAAATAGCTTTTAGCAAATGGCAATGGTTGTGTTGCATCTAACATCATCGGAATGATTTTATCTGCAATGCCAAGCGATTGAAAATTTTCATGATTTTGAGTCGGGTCAGCATATAAGTCCGTGGCAAAAACCTCTGCGCCATATTCCTGCGCCAAGTACAATGACGACAAGCCCATTCCGCAGCCCAAATCAAGGATTTTCATATCCTTTGTAATTGCAAAATGCGAAGCCAGTTCCTCGGATTGTCGTATTCCGTTCGGTCCCCACATTGTAGCATTCAAAAATGCTAAATTCTTTTCTTCGGCAACGAACCTGTTTAAAAATGTATCACGCATTATTTTTCCCTTTATTTCAGTTGAAGGATGCAATGTAGGTTTATATTGTATCATATTTTATTTCTAAATGAATAGCCAATCTATTCTTATTTTTCCCAAAGGAAAACCGCCATTGTCCTCGCAGCGAAGCTTCTAGCGCAGGGATGTACAATGGCGTGGGATCATTCTGCGTCCATCATTTCTTCAACAGTTTTTTCTTTTATAGTCCTTTAATTTTACTTATTGTAGAAGAAATTGTAGAAATAATACGAGGGTGCAGGGCTGGAGTATAAAAGCAAAAAACTAGCACATAACAAACGTTAAACAAAATACAATCCTAAAGTGATCTGGAAATATTGAATATAACTTGACAAATATTAATAAAAACGGTTTAATATTTTAATGGATAATTTTTTATGAAAGATAAAATATTAATTATTGGCGGTTATGGACAGGTCGGTAAATATGTTACTTTAGAATTAGTTAATTCTTTTCAAAAAAAAGTAATTGTGGCTGGTAGAAACATAAAAAAAGCCAATGATTTTGCCCAAGAAAATGATAATTTATTTGAAACGTTAAGACTTGACATATATGATACAGAAAGTTTTTCGGCTTCAATTATAAATGTAAAAATTGCAATTATGTGTCTTAGTCCCAATAACAACGATTTTGCTAAATATTGTCTCGAAAATGGAATTCATTATGTAGACATATCTCCTTCAAATGATGTAGCAAAAAATATTGAACAATTTAGGGCAGAAGCCGAAATCAATCATTCAACTTGTGTTTTAGGAGTTGGGTTATCGCCCGGATTATCAAATTTACTTGTTAAAAAATTAAAACAAAATGAAGTTTTATTAAAAAAAGTTAATATAAATTTAATGCTTGGATTGGGTGAAGCACATGGACAAGATGGTATAAAATGGTTATTGGACAATATTAAAAATGATTTTATTGTAAATAATATAAAAATAAAACCTTTTGGAAAAAATAAAAAGGTAATATTTATTGAACCTTTGGGGAAAAGAAGTGTCTATCCATTTAATCTTGCAGACCAATATATTGTATCAAAAACTCAAAATATAAAAGATGTTTTATCATATTTTTGTTATGACTCAAAA
>WQWD01000265.1 GCA_009785545.1 Treponema sp.
CGGTAAAGGCAAAACAATTGATCCTTTCACCGATGAACCTCAGATTTTTAAAATTTATAATGATTATAAAAATTGGGGGAAACTTATCGGGGTGCGTGTTGTGGGTGAACTAAACGCTCGTATCGCCAACCGTACCTTTAAAGAATATATCAGGATTACCGAAGCTCATCAGGCAAGAAGAATGACTGATATAGCCAGACTGATTTACGGTAAACGTGATCATATTAAACTGGTACTGATAGCAGGGCCGTCAAGTTCGGGAAAAACCACCAGCGCCAAACGGCTGGAAATCGATCTTATGGTTTGCGGTCTTAAACCTATTGCCATAGGTCTTGACGATTATTACAGAGGTATCGAATATACTCCTAAAGATGAAAACGGCGAGCCGAATTTTGAAACTCTGGGAGCGTTGGATGTTCCTTACTTAAACGAGCAATTGCAGGCTCTTTTCCGAGGAGAAGAAATCAGGCTTCCTGTTTATGATTTTAAAACCAGTTCCAGCAAAAAAAATGCCGGCAGAAAAATTAAACTCCAGCACAATAATATTCTTATTGTCGAAGGGATTCATGGACTGAATGACGAACTAACATTTAGTATCGAGCGTGACAAAAAATTCAAAATTTATATTTCTGCTTTAACTCAGCTTAACTTGGACGATCATAACAGAATTCCTACCAGCGATAACAGACTTCTGCGCCGCATGGTGCGTGACTCGCAATTCAGAGGAACTGACGCTGTAGGCACTATCAAAATGTGGCCAAAAGTACAGGCAGGTGAGCGCAAATATATTTTCCCGTTTCAAAACTCTTCTGACGCTACTTTTAACTCCGCACTTGATTACGAGCTTTCTGTTCTTAAGTATTATGCGGATCCTCTGTTAAAAGCTATAAAACCGGGTAAACCCGAATACGCCGAAGCTGTAAGACTGCTCTCCTTTCTGGAAAACTTTACTCCCATTCCGCCGCAATATGTACCGGGGAACAGTATTCTTCGGGAGTTTATCGGAGATAGTGAGTTTACATATTAGAGTTGTTCGGAAACTTCAGTTTCGGAACAACTTCCCTGTAAAAATCGCATTTTTGCATGGCTTTGCCAGAAAAAATGCAAGACTTGTTCGGCAACCAACCAGGTTACCGAACAAGTCGATTAGACAGGAAAAGTTTCACCTGACAATTTTTCCAGACTTGCCAGTTTCACCGCTGTGCAGAATATTTCCAGTGCTTCTTTCAGTTCTGTAAGCGGGGGGTATGTGGGCGCTATTCTGATGTTGCAGTCGAGTGGATCTTTTCCATTGGGAAATGTTGCGCCGGCGGGAGTGAGCGCTACGCCGGCTTTTGCGCAGAGTTCTACAATTCGTTTTGCACATCCGTTCAATGAATCGAAGCTGATAAAATAACCTCCTTGCGGAGTTGTCCATTGTGCTATTTCCAGTTCGCCTAGTTCATCACGGAAAGTGTCTGATACTAATTTAAATTTGGGGCGAAGAATCTCGGCGTGTTTTTCCATGAGAGCTAAAACGCCGTCAGCATTTTCAAAAAAACGTACATGGCGTAATTGGTTTAGTTTATCCGGGCCGATTGTTCGGGCGGACAAGTGTTGACGAATATAATTACAGTTGGATACCGAAGCCGCAACACAGGCAACAGAAGCACCGGCAAAACTGATTTTTGAAAATGATGAAAAAACATATACCATGTTTGGATTTCCGCTTGTTTCGCAAAGATGAATGATGTCCGAAATATTTGTTTTTGTTTTGTTTAGATCATGAATGAAATATGCGTTATCCCAAAATATTCGAAAATCCGATGCGGCGGGTTTGAGATTAGCGAAACGTTTTATTGTTTCATCGGAATAAACAATCCCGGTTGGATTGGAAAATTTGGGCACACACCATATCCCTTTTATCATTGGATCATTTGAAATCATATTTTCAATTTTGTCCATGTCCGGGCCTGTCGGGTATATCGGAACAGTAATCATTTCAATGTCGAAGTAATTACAAATTGTAAAATGACGATCATAACCCGGAGAGGGACATAAAAATTTTATTTTTCCCTGAGTCCCCCACGGTTTTCCGTCTATTGTACCGTGAGACATATTTGCCGATACAATGTCAAACATAAGAGCAAGTGAAGAATTGCCAAAAACGATCACTTCCTCAGGAGTTACATCCAAAAGGTCTGCAAAAATTATTTTCATTTCAGGAATACCGTCAATCCCGCCGTAATTTCTGCAATCATTTCCGTTTGCGGTTTTATAGTCTTCATTTGAAAGGCAAGTGAGAAGACCATCACAAAGAGCCAATTGATCTTCCGAAGGAATACCTCGTGTCATAATTAGTTTTTTGCCTTTTTCTGCATATATCGAAAAAGTTTGTTTTAAATCATTTTTTATTGCGGATAATTCATCCGCAGTCATTTTCGCATAAGGTATCATCTTTACGTTCTTACAGAGTACTTTATATTTTTTTTGTTTATTTGCCAATAGAGGCAATGGGGCTGTCCCAAAACTTCAGTTTTTGGGACAGGCTCATCTGACTAAAAAAGCGTCAAAACCGGCAGCACGAAGGCTATTTAGAGTTTGAGTTGAATCAACCCCGGCAGAAACAGTTACCGCCCACATCGTATTGTTGTTAACGACACGCCCCTCAATTGAAGGGGAAAAACCTCTTTGTCTAAGATTTGCCGCCTGCGCCTGGGCATTCGCTTCCTGACTGAAAACACCTGTTTGGAATCTTTGTAAAACAAGATCGGCAGAAGGCGCAATTGTTGGCGGTACGGATACCGATGAAGCCGAAACAGGCGTTCCCGTTGTTTGCGCTGTTTGCGCTGTTTGCGCTGTTTGCGCTTGAGCCAGGACATCAAAGCCATTAACAAAAAACCAAAAAGGAGTCGGCATTAATGCTGTTTGGTTTTCAAGAGAGACCGATGACATTCCTGCGGCAAGGCTTCCTTCTGCGCTTCGTGGAAATTCATTTACAAGACGTAATCTCCATCTTTCTGCAGATACACGATCTGCATTAACATTGCTGCCGCTGCCGCCAATTGAAATTCTCCACAGGAAAAAAAGTATCTCGGCTCTCATTTCTGAATAACCCGGGTTATCAACCATCGAAGCAAGCGCAGATGTATCGCCTGTTTGTATCGCATTGATCGCTGTATTTAAAAACCTCGCACGGGGATTTCTTGACAACAAAGGTTCCAACGCAGTGGCTGCCCTGCCCCATTCGCCCATTGCGGCAAGACAATAAGCGCAGGCTAAAAGAGCGTTGTCGTCAACAGTGCCGGGAATAGCAGTAGCGGCTTCCAGCCAGTTTCTCGCAGCTCCTTCAATGTCACCCGACAATTGGCGAAGGCGTGCAAGACTGACAAGAGCCCTGTGACGCTCAGCGGGAGAAATACCCTGCTGAGAAACAGCCCTTTCAAGATTCTGAATTTCTGCCGTCAGTGAAACTCCGGGAAGATGTCTTGTGTCAGAAGACCTGCCGGTATTTTGAGCGAAAAGAAATCCCGCAGTAAAAATAAAAATACCGGTGAAAAAGAAAAACTTATATTTTGTTAACATTATCATCACTCAAATTATCAGCATTAGATTTTGATTTTTTCCCTGTCTTTTTATTTTTTCTCATATAGAAAAAAAACGGAATAGCGCATAAAAAACCTAAAACAAAAGATGTGAAAATGGTAATAAACACAGGAACCGCAGGCAGCGTAACAAAGCCAAAACTTATATCACATCTATTGTCAAGATTTAATGTGATAAAAGCCAAAAATAAAGCAAAAACTAATACACATACTATGAAAGGCAAATGTTTTTTAAAGTTTCCTTTCTCCCTCATACTCATATTCATGTCCATAATAACCTCTCTTTTGTGCGGTCTAACCGCACTTTATAATCGAATATGAAACATCGTTTCATAATAACCCCTTTTTCATAATAACCCCTTTGATCGAAATGTGTTTCCCTTCAA
>WQWD01000266.1 GCA_009785545.1 Treponema sp.
CGTGCGGTAGGTCAGGCAGAGTTCTAAAAACGTGAAGAAAAATATATTATCTTTTTTTCTCCTATTTTTACCATTCGGCATATCGGCGCAATTTTTTCATACGCCTTCCTTGCTTCTGCCGTATATCGAAAATGCTCCGGCAATTGAATCAAGAGCGGCAGTATTGATTGATGCGGCAACCGGCGCACTCATTTTTTCGAAAAACCCGAATGAGGAGATTCCGCCGGCTTCGCTTACAAAAATGATGACCATGCACCTGCTCATGAAAGAGATCAGAGAGGGCAGAGCGTGTTATGATGAACTGGTTCCGATAACTGTGGAAAGCTGGGCGCAGAATCAGCCTCCTCATTCGAGCTTGATGTTTCTTGAGCCCGGTCAAATTGTAACGTTACGTGAAATTTTACTTGGGCTTGCTGTTCCGTCAGGCAATGATGCTGCTGTTGCCGCAGCGTTACACATTTCTCCGACTGTAAGCGATTTTACCCGATTGATGACAATGGAAGCTCAACGAATGGGGCTTAATGTAACTCGTTTTGCCGATCCGTCAGGTTTTTCTCCGCTTAGTATGACAACAGCCGATGAATTTGCTTTTTTTACTTATCAATATATAAGAATACACCCAAACAGCATGAGAGATTTTCATTCACATACATCTTTTGCGTTTCCGTTGGCGGCAAATGTTCCTGAAAGAAATCGAAATAATGTTAACACCATTGTTCAATACAACCGCAATAGCTTATTACGAACTTTTCCGGAAGTTGACGGTCTTAGAACCGGCTTCATTCCCGCATCTGGTTTTAATATCGCCCTCACAGCCAAACGGGAGCAAACCCGTTTCATTTTGGTTTTGTTAGGCGCTCATTCACATCAAATTCGCCACGAAGACGGAACAAATCTGTTAAATTGGGCGTTAGACAGCTTTAAAACTGTCAGAATAACCATGTCTCAGCTAAACCCCGGTTCATGGCAAACTCAACGATTATGGAAAGGCAGAGATAACAATGCGCAAATAAGAATTAACAGTGAACAATTAACAATGACTAATGATCAAAATAAATACGAAGAAATAATTTTTACTTCGCCTGTAAACCGAGCTAACCGCCTGTTTTATGAACCTGTTATTACAGAAAGATTAATCGCTCCGCTTCCTGCGAACCATCATGTAGGATACATTGTAATAAGCGATGAATACGGCGAATTAAAACGTATTGAGCTTGTTACGGCAAGAGCGCACGACAGGGGAAATCTCTTTAGAAGAATGTGGCATTCTATTTTGCTTTTTTTCAGGCGTTCTTCACAATAAGATTGAAATTGTTATTCGTTTTCTTCTCCTATTGCTGCAAATAATGTAAAATAAGTTAACCCTTCTTCATAAGATTCAAATGAATATTCGATTTTTGAACTTATTCTGCGGGCAATCTCAATAAAGCCAAGTCCGGCTCCTTTGCTTTCGGGATTGGTATCTCCGTTACGTAATTGTTCTTTATAATATTTTCTGATTTCTATTTTATCCAGCGTATTTAAATAATCAATTCTGTTTTTTATCAGATTGACCGCTTCGTTTTTTACCGCATTTCCAGTTTGGATGAAATATTTTTTCCCTTCTCTTCCTAAAATAAATGTTCCTTTCGGAGCTTCACTATCTTTGCCGTTTTCAACAAAAAAAAGTTCTTTTTCCGCAGAATACATAAGCATATTGTTCATTTGTTCAATAAATACCGAAAAAACTTTCTGAGCTGTTTGTAACGGCATTTTATCAAATTCCATACGTTTTTTAAGTGTTCCGGCTATTCCTCCGATTCCTTCCGACCATAACGGCCCGCTGTAAACAAGCGTTATTTTATTATTATTCAGCATTTTATGCCAGCCGATCATGTCCGCTATCATACTTTCCTCCTGAATTTTACTAGTGTTCTGTCTTATTAATTTGCAACGATATTAAAAGTTAAAGCTGTAATTTCTTCTTTTAAGTCTTCGCCGCATTCCAAAATAATTTCATTATTCTGATCGGTTATCCAGTTTACGATGATTTTGTTGTTTGGTTTTTCATTTGCGCAATTGTCCATTTTCATAAGCATATTAAACAGAACTTTTACAGTGGAGCTGTTAAAATACTCCATCTCACAGTCAAATGTAAATGTGCCGAAATCTTTCATAAGAAAACTGTCCAGCCAGATATTTACCTGAGAAAAAAATTCTACAACATCTTCATGAAAACTGCATCCCTCCATTTTCATGTAACATTTTTCTTCGTCAATTAAAATGTATGGTGTTGATGTTGTTTTTTGCCTCTCTAAATGATACGTCATGTTTTATCTCTCCTGTTAATTTAACCTATTTTGGGTACAAAGGAAATTAATTCAAAATCATCGACTCTTGGTTCTTTTCCTCGATGTTTTTCGAATTCATCCCATACCCTGTCAGAAACAATGCTCTGTTTTTCGTGGTGATTTTCGAGAATTATTTTTTCAAATGCTTTGTAGCCGAATGGTAACGTACGCGGAATACAAATAGAGCTTTTATTTGAAAGTCCGTTTCCGGGTTGATCAAAGAGACCGTCTGATGCGATGTAAAATTTGTTTTCGGGATTAGCGGCAATGTGTATTGTTTTTATCTCATCTTTACTTGTTAATCTGCCTTCTCCGACAAAAATATTTTGACCCTTTATTCGCCTGACTTGTTTGCCGTCACATATAAAAACATTCATGTGGCCTGACGAAAGTATAACGCTTCCATCTTTTGCGATGAACATGATTGCTATATCACATCCGTCTCTTATTCCCAAATCATCGGTATCACGACTTCCCATTTTTTTTATACTAAAAACTTTTGCCAGCTTTTCATCAATCTTGTAGATTGCTCCGGCAGGATCATCGGAATTACTGGGCCATACCACAGCTTCCAGTGCTGACACAACAAGCATGGTGAGCAGTGCTCCCGAAGTGCCATGCCCGGTGCAATCGCATACGCAGAGGACAGTGCCTTTGTCAAATTGCTTCATGTAGTAAATGTCGCCGCCTACAACATCACGAGGCTCCCATATTACAGAATAATCCGAGAATGCGTCTGTCATCATGTGAGCCGGCGGCAAAATATTTCTTTGAATTCTGTTTGCATAGGCAATGCCGTTCATAATGATAAGATTTTGTTCTTCGGCTTTTTGGCGAAGAGTAACAAGTTCACCTGTGAGCATTGATTGTACTTTGAGATAAAGAATTAAAAATGAAAGTGTGAAAGCGGTATTGATAAATAAAATATTATTATTAAAGATCAATATTACGAATGTAATCATTGGTAACAGTTCAAAGATTAATAATACTCTTGTATCTTTTACGTCAAGTTTTTTCAAGTGAATACATAACATTACGATATCAACAAAATAAAGAAGCAATGGGCCGGTATACGCAAGCCAAAATAAATTGCTTCTATGAACAATGTTGTTTTCGCAGATAGTGAAAAATAAACCCGTAAATTGTGATATAACAAGAAGAACAACGGAAAATATTCCAATGCCGAAAAATACAAGCGGGAATTTTCTTGACACTTTTACTTTTAAGGATATAAATGTAAACAAGTACATACTGGAGTATGTTTTAATAACATACCAGCAAAAATACAAAAGAAAATTTAATATTACAATAAAAAAACGGGCGTTAACATTTGAATAGATTCCGTATACATTCAACAGGATACTGCTGCATAACAAAATCAAATTTGTAAAAAGCAATACGAAAAAGAAATTTGTCAGTTTGTTTCTTTGATAAATCACGTATCTAAGGCTGATAATCAATATCAACGTAATGGTAACGGCAAAGGAATTTAGCGTTATATTGATGACAGCAGACATACTTTATCCTTAATCTTTAAATTCTTTATATGTATATCTGTTACGCCCGTTTTGCTTTGATGTATACAATGCTTCGTCTGCGCATTTGATGTAATCGGCGAA
>WQWD01000267.1 GCA_009785545.1 Treponema sp.
AGAAGGGATTACCGCCGAAATATTTGTCTCTGTAGAACCTTGAGCGATTGCGACAATATTGATTCTGCTTCTGCCCAGAGCGTGAAAAAACTTCCCGGAAATTCCTGAAGTGCTTTTCATGGCTGATCCTACAACGGCTATAATGGAAAGATCTCTTTCTACAATTGGTTTGTCGATTATTCCGTTTCGTATTTCTCCCGCAAATTCTTCTTTTAAAGTTTCTTTTGCTTTTTGAGCGTCTTGGGGAAGAATAGCAAAACAGATTGAGTATTCGCTGGAGCCCTGTGTTATCAGCATAACACTGATTCCCATTCGGGCAATAGCTCCAAAAACACGGGCGGAAAAACCTGCTACTCCAACCATCCCCGAGCCTTGAACCCTTACAAGTGCGATTTCGTTTATCGAGCTAATTCCCCTGATAGGATATTTCCCGCATGAAGCGCCTGAAATTATTTTAGTTCCCTGTTCGGGCGGGTTAAAAGTATTTCGAATATAAATTGGAATGTCTTTTTCCAACGCCGGGATAATTGTCGGCGGAAATAAAACTTTTGCTCCAAAATGGGAAATTTCCAAAGCCTCGGTATAAGAGATTTCATCTATCTTAAACGCATTTTTTACATACGCAGGAGATGCGGTAAGAATACCGTCAACATCGCTGTAGATTTCCAGTTTCTTTACGTCAAGGGCGGCAGCAAAAACAGCGGCTGACAAATCAGAGCCGCCTCGCCCGATAGTGGTAGTTATACCGTCTCCTGTTGAGCCTATAAAACCCGTAACCACCATCAGCTTGTTTTTATTCTTTTTAAAAAAAGAGCGAATGTTTTCTTCGGTTTCTTTTTTGATGATTCCGGCTTTTCCAAAATTAGAATCAGTTTTTACAAGTTCACGGGCATCAAGAAAATCAGCATCGATTTTATTCACAGAAAGTATAAGAGCCAAAAGATTCGCCGAAAGCCTTTCTCCAAAGCTCATAACTAAATCCATACAACGTGGTGAAATTTCACCTAACAGACCCACTCCATCTAAAACCTGTTTTAAAAGGTTTGTTGTTGAGTCAATCATTTTATAGGCGTCTTTTTTTTCCTGACCTTTTAAAAATTTAGCGGCGCAGTCTTTGTGCCGTTTGGTCAATGTTTCAAAACAATCAAAAAATTTATCGCCATGCGCCGCCATGTTCGCCATAGATATTAAGTTGTCAGTCACGCCGGAAAAAGCAGAAACGACAACAGCGAGAACTTTTCCGCAATGTTCTTTGTCTTTAAGTATACCAATAATTTGCTCAATTCCGTTTATTGTTCCAACGGATGAGCCTCCAAATTTTAAAACCAACATTCTATCCTCCCATTGAATAATATGAAATTTTCAGTTATTTTTAAAGAGGTGAAACCTAAGGTATATAAGAAGAATGTCAGGCGAAAATAACAAAAAACGCATTTATTTTGATTGGGCGGCCTCTGCTCCGACCTCGGCTCCAGCCTCAGCTCCTGCTGGCACTGATTCTGCGCAAAACAATTCGTGCGTTTTTTTTGGCAATCCATCATCTCAACATTATGAAGGCAAAGCTGCTAAAGACGCTTTAGAAAATGCGAGAGAACGCTGCGCGTCAGTTTTAAATGTTCCAGTGCGAACGCTTTTTTTTACATCTGGCGGAACTGAATCCAACAGCACTTCACTTTTTTCCAATTTGACAAGAGCGGGTCATGGAAGAATCCTTTCCTCTGCGGCGGAACACGCTTCAATCAGAGAAGCGATGGAGACACTGCGTAAAATGGGAAAACCAACAGGCCAAATCGCCGTTGATTCTGCAGGCAGGGTAACAATCGAAACGCTCAGGAAGGCTCTCGAAAAATACCCCGACACACGATTTGTATCGATAATGGCAGTAAACAATGAAACAGGAACTGTGGCAAATATCGCCGAGATAAGCTCGTATCTTCAAAACAAAACAAAAAACTCAGCTCCTATACATTTTCATTGTGACTTGGTTCAGGCGATTGGAAAAATACCGATAGATATACACAATTGGCAAATTGATTCAGCAGCGATAAGCGCGCACAAAATTGGCGGGCCTCGCGGTATTGGGCTTCTGTATTTGCGTAAACCCATAGAAAATTTTTACTCAGGCGGCGGTCAGGAAAAAGGAGTTCGGGGCGGGACAGAAAATGTAGAGGGAGCTGTCGGGTTAGCCGATTGCCTGGAGCGGTTAAACAATTTTAATTCGATGTTAAATTCTTCTTGTCTTGCTGCGGAAAAACGCATGAATAAATTGATCACCGCACTTGGGAAAATGAACCGCTGTTGTTTAATTCCGTCTGCCCGAATAACAGAGACCTCGGCCTCCGCATTTTCCCCATACATTCTGCAAGCGGCGTTCAAAGACATTCCCGGCGAAGTCATGGCACGTGCGCTTGACGACCTTGGATTTGCTGTCTCTACGGGTTCAGCTTGTTCGTCAACATCCCCGGAAAGACCTGTGCTTGAGGCGATGGGCATAGAGGAAAAGTTAAGGATCGAAAGCATACGTATCTCTCAAGGGTACACGACTACAGACGAAGATATAAACAGTTTGATCGCTGCCATTGAAGAAGTTTTAAATTTTCTCTAAGTCCAAATAATATAAGGAAAAATCATGTGGAATGTATGGTTATTAAAACCCGGTGAGCTTACACTAAAAGGTGAAAACCGCAAAAGTTTTGAAGGAATCCTGAAAAGCAATCTCCAAAGGCTCATGGCTAAAATTGAGAATCGTATCAAGATTAAGTTTACAATGGGACGGTATTACATTGAAGCACCGCAGGAAAAATCTGAAGAAGTGGAAAACGTTCTTTCCCGTTTAATTGGAATTTCCGGCTGGGCAAAAACCTTTTCCTGCGAAAAAACAAAAGAGGCGGTTTTTTCAGCTTGTGTCGAGCTGGGAAAAAACCTTTACAAAAGCGGTGTTAAAACTTTTAAGATTAACGCCCGGCGAACCGACAAAAGTTTCCCTTTAACGTCATACGAACTGTGCTGTTTAGCTGCTAACGAGATAACAGCCGAAACTTGCGAGCTAAAAGTTGATATTCACAACCCTGACGATGTAATAAACATTGAGATACGTGAAAAAGCATTTGTCTACTCAAGCGGAAAAAAAGGAATTGGAGGGCTTCCTGTCGGATGTGCAGGCAGAGGTATGCTTTTGTTATCAGGCGGGATTGACTCCCCTGTCGCCGGCTTTCTGATGGCTTGCAGAGGAATGACAATTGACGCTGTTCATTTTCACGCATACCCGTATACTTCGATAGAATCAAAACAAAAAGTTATACGCCTTGCGGAAACCACAAGTTTGTACTGCATGGGAATAAACCTTTATATTTTAAACTTTACGCAGGTTCAAATGAAGATAAAGAAAAACGCACCCGAAGAATGGGTTACAGTTCTTCTTCGCATGGCAATGATGGAAGCGGCCCTTAAAGCCGCTCAAAAAACAAAATGCAAATGTCTCATAACGGGCGAAAGTCTTTCTCAGGTAGCAAGCCAAACAATCGAAAACTTAAGCTGTACACAAAATAGAATAAGCCTGCCCGTCTTGCGCCCTCTAATCGGTTTTAACAAGGAAGCAATTATTAAAGAAGCGAAGCGAATCGGCACTTTTAATACTTCGATAGAACCTCATCAGGATTGCTGCACTCTTTTTGTTCCGCCCCACCCTGTTTTGCGAGGCAATGTGGCAGAGGCAAACAAGCTCTATGAGGCACTTGAACTTGAAGGATTGATTGAGGAAGCATTGCAGGGATATGAGTTGGTGAAGTGCAATTAGGCATCGTACGCAAGGGGATAGGGTTAGACAATCATCGGCAGGCGGCTTGCGAAAAGCCCTGTCGGCGAAATACGGCTGTGTAGTCCTAGCCCGCCACGCCAGAGCGTGTCGTAAATGAAAACCACAGCCGTTCCTGAGCCG
>WQWD01000268.1 GCA_009785545.1 Treponema sp.
CTGATCTCGTGGCTCATATTTGCAAGAAACGCCGATTTTGATTGCGAAGCCACTAACGCCGCTTCTTCCATTTCTTTACGCCTTGTAATATTTCGTGAAATTCCAAAAACCCCGACAGTTTCTCCGTTTAACAAAAGAGGAGCATGAGTGGATTCAAAAAACGGCGTTGTCCCGTCAAAATGCGGCAGGGGCCCTTCGCTTAAATGTATTTTTCCATCATGGATCGCTTCCCGTAATAAGTCGTTGTGCTTTAATACAATTTCTGCAGGCAGTCCAAAATGTGTTAAATCGGTATGCCCCAAAATGTCTTCTTTGCGAAGATTAAAATGTTCAACCATGCTTTTATTGCACTGCGTAAACCGCAAATCCAGATCTTTGGTATAGATAAGGTCGGGAATTGAATCAAAAAGAGCGGTGAGAGTGGCGGCTTTAAGCTCGAGCTCTTGAGTGCGGACTTTTACAAGCTGTTCAAGCCGTTTGCTCAAACGACAGCTTCTTACCAACAAAATAATAAGAAAACCAAATGCACACACGAGCAAAACAAACACGCAAATCAGCCACGGAAAAGATGTTTCTGAGAAAATGTAATTTTCATACTCCATAATAGTATTATCTTACGAAAGTGTTAAAAAATCAACATACCTCGCCCTGAAGTCGAACCAAAGGTTCGGCGAGGTATGTTGTTCTCTAAAGGTATTGGACTCGGGTTTAATACCTTTAGAAAACGCCCTGAAGTCGAACCAAAGGTTCGCCGGGGTATTAAACCCTCGCCACGAATCAAGAAAAAAAATGGGGAGATGACTGCGTCTGTGAAAAAGCAATAGAAGCCGCAATTATTCCTTTTTCAAAATTCAATCGCCCTTCACGTTCAAGAAAATTCTTGATTTTACATCTTTTTTGATGTATAATTGATTATGAGCAATAAATGGCATATCCTGTATTATATTGAAAAAGATGGTACAAAACCTGTTGAGGAATATATTAAACAGCTTTCTGTCAATGAGCGTGCAAAGATACTTGCTTTTATTGGTCACTTAGAGGAAAAAGGTCCAAATTTACACAGACCGTACGCTGATCTTTTAGAAGATGGAATACATGAATTAAGAATTAAACTAACAGGAACACAAATTAGGGTTTTATACTTTTTTTGTTATAAAGATATGATTGTTCTTACAAATATGTTTGATAAACATACAGATAAAGTACCAAAATCAGAAATCAAAACGGCAAAAAACAATCGTGATGATATGTTAAAAAGATACACAGAATATGAATTAAGGAGTTTAATATGAGTTTCAGAAAACATCTGTCTGAAGAAATGAAAAATCCAGAATTTAAAAGAGCGTTTGAAGAGGAAAAGCGTTTACTAGAATTAAGTTATGCAATAGTAGAAGCAAGAGAACAGAAAGGTCTTACCCAAAGGGAACTCGCCAAAAAAAGCCATGTTACTCAACAGCAATTATCAAAAATAGAAAATGGAGTAAATTGTAATATGCTTACATTCATTAAAGTATCATCTGCTCTTGGACTTGGAATTACAGTATCAGCTTAAACAAATTCCTGAAAAGGGATGTTGCCCTGTCGCCGATATTGTTTGGATTAGCTCACTAATTATCTCTGATAAAGATTTGTGTGTTATTTCATTATTTAGTCCAATTTTCCATTTTAATATTTTCAATTCTTTTAAAATGATTTTCATTATTTGTAACTAAAATCAAATTATTTTTTATTGCCGAACAACCAATTAATAAATCAAAATCATCTATCAAATTTCCTAACTTTTTTAGGCGAGCTTTTTCCTTTGCATATAAATAAAGACTATTAAAAATAGGCAAAATTCCAATTTTATTTGCAAATTCATTTACGAAATATACATTTTTTCTACTCTTTCACTTAATTCAGCGCCATATTTTAACTCAGCAAGTGTTATTTCGGATATAAAACAATTATCAAATCCTATAATTTCCTTTAATTTTTGGTTAATGTTATATTTTCCGCGAAGGTAAAATACTGAAATATCAGTATCTAACAAATATTTCATTATTAAAAACCTTTCATTTCACGATTAAACCGTCTGGCTGCTCTAATTTCAGAAATTAACAATTCAGCGGGCTTATCTGAGACAAAAGAACCATAAAGCTTATCTATCCAATCGATTTCTGGTATAATATCATTATTTATCTTAAAATTGAGGTTTTCAACCAATTTTATCTTGGATTCTCTGCTGAGGCTACTTAATAATCCCAAATAATTCTCCAAAAAAACTTCATTTTTCATTACCGTTTCCATGTTATTTCCCTCTCAATTTATACATTCTAACACATAACACTGTATTATTCAAATGTTTCTTATGGTGTTTTATACACATTTGCTTTTCTATAAACACAAAAAAAGGCTCCGCAGTGGAGCCTTTTTTTACCTAAAAACAAATCGTTACATTCTAAAACTTACAGTAAGGTTAAACTGTAAATTCCTGAAAAGGTATGTTGCCCAGTCGCCGATATTGTTTGCGCCGTTTGCGCCGCGACTGTTAAAGAAGGTTCCGGTTCCGGCTTCCATGTCAGCCATGTTGACATTAAAAAGCTTGTCCGTAAACGATTCTATACCTGCAGCAATAATAAGGTTTTCCATCGGGGTAAAGGTCATGCCAAGACGGAGATCCGGAGAAATCCATTGGAAACCGTTGAACCACCAAGCGAGTACATCTGCTCTTGTGTCTATGTAGACATTTGGAAATTCACTATCTGGAGCATGCCAACTACCACCAACGGTTCTTTCACGAAGACCTTGGAAAAGCTGGAAGGTAGCACCTGTATAAAAGGCAAATCTTTCTGTAGCCTGGAATCTAAGACCCAAAGCTACGTCTGTTCGAACTTCAAAATTCCTAATGGACGGTTCGTCCTGGTCTATGTTTGTATCTGGGATAAGGGGATTCTCATCATTGGTAAGAGAAGATGTAAAAGATTGATTCCGAGAAACAAATCCCATTTGGAAAATCGGCTGGAAGCCAAAAGATAACTGACCCATTTCAAAAGTTTGGAGGTATCCTGCTCTAAAGGCAACCCCGGTAAACCCACCTCCGGTAGATTCCGTAGTGGTATAATGGATACCATTGATATCCTCCCAGTGCAAAGTGCCTGAGATTCTATTGCGAAAGCCTCTAAAAACGCTCAAATCGCCCCAAAGCCCTGTATTAGTATGGAAAACTCCAAGTTGTAAACCGAATTCTCCTCCAGAAATATTCTCAGTTTCATCGGTACGAAGATCAGGATCAGCAGGAGTGCCAAAATTCACATCTGTAGAGGTTGTGATTCTGTTTGGAAGCGCAAACCCGATTGTAGCAGATGGTTCAAACCCAAAAAGATCCATTCCACCCCAAGAAAAAGCGAATGCTCTTTCGCCGGTGCGCGTTACATTTCTGAGATCAAGATTACCAGGTCGTGTATCGTCACCGTCTCTGGAAATAATATTGCCAGTCGCGTCCCATATAAGATCCAAGCGGAAAGCCCCTATGGTATCAGTTCCGTACAATGCCGCAAACCTGTTTTGCCAAGTTCTAAAAACGTTTCTGTTATTAAAATCACCAGAACCGGGAGGAGGAGGGGGAGTAGCGTCATCATGCGGGCGAAAAGTCGTAACACGAGTGCCTGTGGTCTCTACAAAGTTGCCTCTGTAGTACATAGCCAAATAACCAAAACCAAATGTGTGGGCAAAACCAAAGTTAAGCACATTGTTCCCAAGCAGAGTTGCGTCGGGGAAGCCGCCCAAGAAAAAGAATGTTCCCTGTCCATCCCCTTCTTCATCTCCATTGAAGCCAAAGTGGTTGACATCAATAAAATCATCTACCATCGAAGTAAAAATCCCCTGACTGTACCTGTATTCTACTGATGTCGCACCTGTTGTGGTGAATACATCAAACGCAGAGTTCGTA
>WQWD01000269.1 GCA_009785545.1 Treponema sp.
ATGTCAAGGCCTGTATTAGAACTATACTGAGGGCGAGGAAGAGCTATAACATTCCACGAATCTCTTGTATTGATTGTAAGTATTACAGGGATTTTTCCATCAGGGGACATCTCGCCGAAAGCATAATCTATTCTTGCGTATTCCAATACTCTCTGGTTATAAAGAATTTGGGTTTTTTCTTGTACAAATGATAACAGTGCCTCCAAATTTGGGAAAGTTTCTCCAATTGTTAAATCAGCGTTGTATACTAGTGCCGAAGACCGTGTTCTTCCATCGATGTTAAAAACAAATGAACTTATAACAAAGACAGCGTCGTTTAACGTATCAACTTCTTCTTGAGTATCATCGTCAATATAGTCGTATGAAAAAACTGGAAAAACAAGAGCCAAGAACAACGAAGAAAGAATAAATAACAAAAATATTTTTTTCATCTGACAGATTCACCTTTTAAAATGGTTTCTAATATATTCATTTTGTTTTCAGTATCAATCGATACTGTTACTGCGCTTTTTTCGTTTGGTACGATAAATGTTAATTTGCCGTCTTTTTTCTTTTTATCGTTTTTCATCGCTGTAATTAAAGCGGAAGTTTCTTTAAAAAGCGGATGAGGGTTCGCCTCTTCATAACCAAACGAAGATATAAGTTCAATTATTTTTTGGGCTCTTATTTTTGGCGTTATACCCAATGCCGCGCCAAGCTCGCACTCTCGAACCATTCCCCATGCGACGGCTTCTCCATGTGTGATATTACCCAGCCCGGCGGCGCTTTCCAGCGCATGACCGAAGGTATGCCCAAAATTTAAAATGGCACGTTTGCCGGTATCACAGGGGTCTTCGCTTACAATACTGTTTTTATATAATACCGCTTTTTCTATCAAATCATTAAATGTGTTAAGTGTCAGCAATTTAGAAAAATCCAAATTTGTATCATTTTCTGTTAACTGATCTTTGATAATTATTAACTGTTCGGTGAAGTTGTCAAGCACAGCGGTTTTTATCAATTCTGCGAAGCCGCTTTTCCATTGTTTTTGAGGCAGCGTGTTAAGCGTTTCTAACGGCATATAAACATTTTCCGCCGGATAAAAACTGCCGACAAGATTTTTGCCGCCTCTAAAATCAAAACCAGTCTTGCCGCCGATTGATGCATCAATCATGCCAAGCAGGGTAGTAGAAACAAAAACAAGGCGACAGCCTCGTTTATAAATTGAAGCGGCAAATCCTGCCAAATCGCAAACAACACCGCCGCCGACAGCGATAAAAATGCAGTCTCTGCCAAGGCCGTAATCGGCAGCGGTTGAAAGAATCGCTTCAACAGATTGCCAATTTTTGTTTTCTTCGCCGCTTTTTAAAATACAGCGAGGCAGCTCTGAGAGAGTCCCATCACAAATTTTGTCTGCAATATAACTTGTATTTTCATCGGCAATAAAAAGAACATTATTTTTAAGCTCATGTTTTAAATCAACTGATAATGTATCGATTTTAGGTATTTTTAAGCTTATATGAACTGTTTTTTTATGTTTATCAAAAGTAAAAAGCACAGTAACCCCTTTCCAGACTAAAATCGGAAAAAAAGTGAGGATTTAGAACCTGACTAACCCTAAAAAACAGGGGCAGACGGACACCGGGTACACTGGCGGCCGAAACACGCTCAATGAAAACGGCGAATTTACATTATAAAAAACAATTTATCACAAATTTTTATGATATTCAAGATGGTATATGGGGAAAAATAAATAATGTTCTCAAATAATCCCGTTTATAACTGCCTTTAGCTTTTCAGAGTTTCTGTAAGCCTTGGGATTTGCGGGATCAAAACAGCAAATAGGGCGGAGTATTTCAAGCAGTGATTGGACATCGATGTTAAGCGGCTTTGTTTCGGTTACTTTCAGAATGCGGCTGTGTCCGCTCTCTGATTGTTCTTCGCTTTTGCTTATCAAAGTTTCGTCGAGCTTTTCGCCCGGGCGCAGTCCGATGTACTCAATCTTGATCTCTGTTTCAGGATCATAACCGTGAAAGCGAATGAGCTGTTCGGCTAAGTCCCGAATACGCACAGGCTCCCCCATGTCTAACAGGTATAACATTCCATTTTCGCCGATGCCTCCGGCTTTGAGGACAAGGGAGCAGGCTTCACTTATTGTCATGAAAAAACGGCGGACATCCGGGTGGGTGACTGTCACCGGGCCGCCTTTGTCAATTTGCTGTTGAAACAGGGGAACAATTGAACCTCGAGAACCAAGCACGTTTCCAAAACGTACGATTACAAAAGTGGGGTTTTTCCCGGAGTGTTCCGTGTTACTCACGCTGTTTTTGGCGGCATCTAAAACCATTTGTTCGCAGATAAACTTTGAGACTCCGTATACAGAGACCGGGTCAACTGCTTTGTCTGTCGAGATATGAACAAAGTGCGTGATACCGTGTTTTACGGCTGATTTGACAAGGTTTTCTGTGCCAAAGACATTGTTTTCGATGGCGGCGGCCGGGTTTTCCTCCATCATGGGAACGTGTTTGTAAGCCGCCGTATGGAAAATTACATCGGCTTTTAAGTGGGTCAGGATATAGTCAACATAAGCTGAGTCCTTAAGCTCGCCGATGATAGGCACTATCGTGGCTTTTTCGCCGACTCCTTCGTCTTGCAAAATACGCAGTTCTTTATCAATCTGATAGATCGAGTTTTCTCCGTGCCCCAAAAGGTACAGTCTCGAAGCGCCGCCGGATAACAATTGACGGCACAACTCGCTTCCAATCGAGCCACCCGCTCCCGTAACCAAAACACGCTTTCCCCTCACATACGAGAGGCTTTGCTTCAGGTTGATGGTGATAGGGTTTCTTCCCAGCAAATCCTGCAGGTCGATGGAGCGTGTCTGAATCAGGTGGGCATCGCCCTCTACGATTTGAGAAATTCCCGGCAGGATTCGGATTTTTTGGAATCCCGCTTTTTTTAGGATGGTGTAGATTTCTTTGAGGTATTCCTTGCTGGCACTTGGAATGGCGATAATTGCTTCATCCGCAGGGTTTGTGCGCAAAAGAAAAGCGATGTCTTTTATGGGGCCTAAAACCGGGATACGGTCGATTTTTTGCCCTATTTTTTGCGGATCGTCATCCAAAAAAGCGACAACTTCGCCAAAAATGGCTTTTTTCATTATTTCATTCGCCAAAGTGCGTCCGGCGAATCCCGCCCCGATAATGTATAAGCGTTTTTGTTTTCCTATTGTATCCATTATATCTCCTTTGGCTGAATTACTTCAAAGGCAAGATCAATCATAAATGAATCATCATAAATATCCAATTTTATTTTTACCCTGCCTTTTCTTCTATCGACTTTTACAATCCTTCCCTCAAGCCCCGAAAGAGGCCCTTCTATTACAACTATGCGGGAATCTTCGTTAAAGTACACTTTTGACCGCCCGATTACCGGGTTTGCGTGGCTTATAAAATGAAGCACAAGTTCCAAGTCTCTGTTCGATAACGGGGATATTTTTAGGTTTGAAGGTAAAAATCGCTGGAACCCTTCTATGCGCCTAAAATCCCATTGGCAGGTCTTGATTTCATAATCATCTTTTGCTTCTAAAAAAATATACCCGGGAAAAACTGCCATTTTAGACGGCTTTACACGCCCGTTTTTTCTGATATCAAGCTGCCTTTGGGGAAAATGAACATTCAACATATTTTCCGGGCGGGACGTTTTACAGGCGGCTTTGTAAAGCTGAATAAATTTAAGTTCTGAACGAGTTTTAACCTGTACCGCATAATAATTCATAAGTGTTTTGATTATATACGCAGTTTTTGTATTTTGGAAGGGCACGGTTGGCTGTCCGAAAAGTTGGTTACTTTTCGAACAGCCTTTGAATTTCCTCATATTTCTGCGAAATATTGCGAAAATTCTTAAATTAAGGAAGATGTCCGAATAAGTTTCTAACTTTTCGGACATC
>WQWD01000270.1 GCA_009785545.1 Treponema sp.
GAAATTAGTTATTGCTCGCTTATATCCAAAAATGACGGGATTATTGACTGGAAACTCAGCGCACAAGAAATTGAGGCAAAAATTCGTGCCTTTACGCCGTGGCCTTTGTGCAGAACTTTTCATAACGGAAAGGAATTGATCATATTAAAAGCGAACTTGAAAGTTAATTCGTTTTACGGCATTATAGATAAAGAGGCTCCGGGTCAATCTGATTTGGCAGGCAGAGTCTTGGGAATCGATAAAAATAATGGTATACTGATTCAGACAGGAAACGGCATTCTTTGCGTAACTGAATTGCAGTATCAGTCTAAAAAAGCGCTTTTTTGGCGTGAATTTTTAAATGGAGCACGGGATTTTGAAGGCTCGTTGCTCGTTTGATGGCAGGGGAATATGGGATTTGATTTAAATTCGATTGAAGAGTATGCAAGTAACCACTTCAAGTTATTTATCTTTTCGGTTGCGGGCATTGTGGTTTTGGTCGGCGTTATCGCTTTAACAGTTTTTTTTATAGCCATTCGTGGTCAGGAACAGACGATGGTTCCAAATGTAGTGGGAAGGGAGTTAACTTCCGCTTTGCTCGAATTACAAGTAAAAGAGTTATATCCGCGTATTCAATTGCGCCCTACGCAAACTTCCGCAGACAGAGGGTTGATTTTAGAGCAAGATCCAAGACCGGGAACAATTGTAAAGGCAGGCCGCCGTATTCGTCTTGTTGTCAGTCAAGGTGCTGTTTTAAACAGGGTGGAAAATTACGTTACACGCAACCTCGAAGAAGTAAGAATGGAATTACAAACTATAAACGCTTCTATTATTGGGCCTCCTTTGCTGACAATCAGAGAGCCTATAATGTATGAATTTTCTGATGAGTCTCCGGGTACTATCCTCCAGCAGAGACCTGAGCCGGGAACGGATGTTACCGGCCCGACAACTTTGGAATTTGTTGTAAGTAGAGGCAGGGAGAATCTCTCTGTAATGGTTCCTCAATTTCAGGGGTTAGACCTTTCCAACGCTCTTCAATTGATTTCCACAAGCGGAGTAAATTTTCAATTTAACGTAAGAGAAAGACGTGAAAACGAAAGTTATGAAACTGTCGTGGAGCAATCTCATATTGTAAATACTATGGTTCCAATAAATACAGTTGTTCAACTGACAATTACTCCTCCGCAAGCTCTTGCAAGCGGCGAAGTGTTCGGGCTTTTCTCGTTCACGATGCCGCAAAATCCATATCCGCTGGCTGTACGCCTTGATGCGATACTTCCAACAGGAGAACGCAGGCTTATCTTTACGGTAAATTACATGGGTGGAACTTTTACAGTCCCCTACAGATTGCCGGAAGGATCCGAACTTGTCTTGATGATGTTAAACCGTGAACTTCATCGTGAAATGGTCAGGGGAATTTAGAAGGGTATGGAAAATCAATACAGAAAATGGTTTGGCGAAAAACGCTGCCAATTAGCGCTTGAGAATTTTACCGGCAAAGGCTGGACTGCACATTATGCGGAAAACAAGGAAAAAGCGTTCCGGCTGTTATTTGAAACGATTATTCCCAAAAATGTTACCATTGGACTTGGGGGAAGCGAAACTCTCACCGCTATGAACGTACTGGAAACATTGCGCGGCGGCGATTACAAATTGTTTGATCGTTATAATTGCCCCGATCATTTTGAGATGTGCAGAGACAGCCTCATGGCAGATGTTTTTTTAACAGGTGTCAATGCGTTGACTGTCAGCGGCGAAATGGTCAACATGGACTGTTCCGGCAGCAGGGTAGCGGCAATGGCGTATGGTCCCAGAAAAATAGTTGTTGTCGCCGGTGTTAACAAAATTTGCGACAGCCTTGATGAAGCTGTTGATCGTGTTCAGCGTATCGCCCCGATGAACTGTAAACGCAACAATCATGATACGCCGTGTACAGAAAACGGTGTTTGCGATGATTGTAATTTTCCTGGAAGAATGTGCAATCACATTTTAATAACGTTAAACGCTAAAAAATTTGCCGGCAGATTTACGTTGGTGCTGATAAACGAAGAATTGGGTTTTTAAGGTTCTTGTAAAACACATAGGAAAACATTTAGAATTACTAAGGAGCGAATCATGAAATTAGATATACGTTATGCTGAGCATCCCAATGACGCAAAAGGGTACGATACCAAAGCCATGAGGGAACACTTCCTTTTTGAAAAGGTTTTTATCGAAGATGAAATCAGCCTTGCATACACCCATTCAGACAGGGTGGTCTTTGGCGGTGCTTATCCAAAAACAAAATGTTTAAAACTCGAAGGCGGCAAAGATTTCGGAAGCGATGTGTTTTTGGACAGGCGTGAGCTGGGAGTTATTTGTATTTCCGGCGGCGGCTGTGTCTGCGTAGATGGAACCGAATACAAAATGAAAAAAGGCGACGGGCTTTACATCGGCAAGGGTGTAAAAGATGTGGTTTTCTGCGGAGACAAAGACGATCCTGCCAAGTTCTATTTGGCAAGTGCTCCGGCGCACACCGCATACCCGGTTGTCTTTATTCCAGTCGAAAAAGCCAACCCCCGCAAACTGGGAGAACCTGCCACGGTCAATGTGCGCACGATTTATCAATATGTGCACCCTGCTGTTTGCCAGAGTTGTCAGCTTGTAATGGGAATGACAATTTTAGAGCCCGGCTCTGTCTGGAATACGATGCCCTGCCACACGCACGAGCGGCGTATGGAAGTTTACTTTTATTTTGATGTTGCCCCGGATGGAGTTGTTTTTCACCTGCATGGCAAACCTGATGAAACTCGCCACATTGTAATGCAAAATGAGCAGGCGGTAATTTCTCCGTCGTGGTCGATTCATTCGGGCGTGGGAACTGCCTCTTACACATTCATCTGGGCGATGGCCGGCGAAAACCAAACATTTGATGATATGGATACAATCAAAACAACTGAATTAAAATAAAAATTAAACTTAAGGAGTGAATATGAGCATTTTAGATACTTTTAAACTTAACGGAAAAACAGCCATTGTTACTGGCTGCGGCAGAGGGTTAGGGCAGGGTATCGCCGTAGCACTCGCCGAAGCCGGAGCGGATATTTTTGGGGTAGATTACCTCCCCGAAGCTGATGAAACCAAATCATTGGTAGAAAAAGCCGGAACACGTTTTTCGCATTTTTCCGCCAACCTGCTTTCGATTGAGCCTGTGGAAAAGCTTTTTGCGCAGGCTGCCGAAGTTTTCGGTCATGTTGACATTGTTGTAAACAACGCCGGAATTATCAAACGTAACGATTCTGTCGATTTTACCGAAGCCGAATGGGACGATGTTATGAACATCAACCTAAAAACGGTGTTTTTCATGTGCCAGGCGGCAGCCCGTCAATTTATCAAACAGGGAACAGGCGGTAAAATCATCAATATCGCATCGATGCTTTCGTATCAGGGAGGTATTCGAGTGCCTTCGTATACGGCTTCAAAAAGTGGAGTAAAAGGTATCACTATGCTGATGGCGAACGAGTGGGCGAAACACAACATTAACACTAATGCCATTGCTCCTGGTTACATGGCAACAGACAACACAGCACCTCTCCGTGCTGATGAAGAGCGAAGTAAGGAAATACTTGGGCGGATTCCGGCAAGCAGGTGGGGAACGCCTTCCGATTTGTCAGGCACTGTTGTTTTCCTTGCTTCTTCTGCGTCAGATTATGTCAATGGTTTTACAATCGCTGTTGACGGCGGCTGGCTGGCAAGATAATGTAATCGGACACAGCAATTCTAAATTTGATATTTTTTATGTGAAATTTACGTGATATATCAATGTTATAGAGTGTATCCAGTCACACTCATACAAGTGCAGTGATACTAAACATGACAAATTTGTGTTCAGTCAGGGCAGGGGCAGGCTCTCAGAAAAACATTTTCGCCGCTCCCCGTGCAAGAAACTCAGCAATTAAAAA
>WQWD01000271.1 GCA_009785545.1 Treponema sp.
TCTGGATCATGTCTCGCAGCATTGGATCTGTGATTGTTTTTCCTCTGGCAATAAATCCCGCCAAGTAAGGACGCACTTGTTTGACGCTTGCCTCAACTTTCACCTTGTAAGCCGCTTTTTTAACGCTTCCTTCACGTGAGAAGAAATCCCAAGCAGGTTTTTCCCCGCCGTGATATAACCGCAGTTGACGTGCTAATCCTGCCGTTCCCCAAAGATCGGGGCGGTTTGTGTCGTTTAATTCAATTTTGAGCGTGCGTTCGTCGGCAGGCAAACTGTTGTCACCTTCTTCGTCGAGTTCCGCTTTGGCACACACAAGAGCCTCTTCAAATTCTTCTTTTGAATCCCACCCCTTCGGGCGGTTAGTGAGCGTATAAAAAGCTGTTTCGTTTACTTCGATTTTGGGCATATTGCATTATATTGATTTGTCGGGAATGTGTGAAGGGGCGTTTGTTGCAGTGACTTGCCCCCATGTTTTGCATAACCATATTCCCTAATTTTTTGGTTTCCTATACAATACCCTTATGTCAGAACTTATTGAATACAACGGAAAAGCAACGATGGAAAAAATCACTTCGCTGGCGAAGCGGCGGGGGTTTGTTTTCCAGTCATCTGAGATTTATGGAGGGCAAAGCGGCGCATGGGATTACGGCCCGCTCGGCATCGAACTGAAAAACCGAATTGCAGGCGCATGGTGGAAGGAAATGACCCGCCTTCACGACAATATCGTGGGTTTAGACGCCGCCATATTGATGCACCCCCGCACATGGGAAGCTTCTGGTCATGTCGAAAACTTCACCGATCCATTGGTCGATTGCAAAAAATGCAAATCACGCTTTAGGGCGGACATGATCCCCGAAGAAAACCTTGCGGCAAAAAAATGCCCCGACTGCGGCGGCGAGCTTACCGATACGCGCAAGTTCAACTTGATGTTTAAATCCCACATCGGCGCTGCGGAAGATACTGCAAGCATTATCTACCTGCGCCCCGAAACTGCGCAAGGTATTTATGTAAACTATAAAAATATAATTCAATCCAACCGAATGAAGATACCTTTTGGCATTGCTCAAATTGGAAAAGCATTCCGCAACGAAATCGTTACCAAAAATTTTATTTTCCGTACTTGTGAGTTTGAACAAATGGAGATGCAGTATTTCGTAAAACCCGGCACTGACGAGGAGTGGTTCAACGAATGGCGTAAGCAGCGTTGGGCATACTACGAAAAACTTGGCGTTAAGATGGATCATCTTCGTTGGCATCAACATGGCCCTGACGAACTTGCTCATTATGCGAAAGATGCCTGGGATATTCAGTATCTCTTCCCAATGGGATGGCGTGAACTCGAAGGCGTTCACAACCGCACCGATTACGATCTTGGCCGCCACTCAGAGTTTTCCGGCAAAGATATGCAGTACATCGATCAAGACAACAACAACGAACGTTATACGCCATATATTATCGAAACTTCGGCAGGGCTTACCCGCAATGTATTGATGATCCTCTGTGACGCCTACGACGAAGAGTTAGTAACACCTGATAAAAATTCGGGCGGAGTCGCAGAAGCTGCAAGCGGAACCGCAAGTTCAGCAGATGACTGGCGCACTGTTCTCCGCTTCCATCCCGATCTTGCGCCTGTAACAGTTGCAGTTCTCCCGCTGATGAAAAAAGACGGGCTTGCGGAGCTTGCGCAGGACATACGCAAATCATTGCAGGACGATTACGCCACTGATTACGATCAGTCCGGGGCGATTGGACGCCGCTACCGCCGGCAAGACGAAGCCGGTACGCCTTTCTGCGTCACCGTTGACTACGATTCCAAAGAGGACAAAACAGTTACATTGCGTTTCCGTGATTCAATGGAGCAGGTGCGTGTGCCAATAGTAGAGCTTGCAGATCGAATCAGACAGGAGATAAAAGCTTATAAAAGGATCAAATGATTCGGCGCAGACGTACAAAAAATGTTATAACCAATGAATCAAAAAATAAAAGTAATTATCAAGGAGCGTGAATAGATGTTTTCCAAAACACCTATTGACGTTTTTTGAAAATTACATTTTACTGAATCAAGAGAATCGTATGTCTTCTAAAAGCAAATTTTACATTATCAACAGAAAAATCCTAATAAGATCGGTATTTTTTACAATTATTTACACCGTTATTGCTTTGAGTGTCGGCTTTTTTACGTCATCACAAGTCATTATATTTGATGGTATTTTTAATTTGGTAGGTTTGGCTCTTACGTACCTGTCCATTTTTGCAATGAATTTTATCAAGAAACGTGACGCCTTGAACTATCCTCACGGAAAAGAAACATTTGAGCCGTTTATCGCTATTACTCAATATTTTATTATATTATATGTCTGTATCGCAACAATAGTTTCTTCTTTTCGGGTTATACTGGATGGCGGTCATGTCGTCAATACAACCTATGGCATTTTGTACGGGATTTTAACCTCGGCATACAGCATAGGCGTTTATGTATATTTTAAAATATTAACAAAAAATCAATTAACTTCAATCGGGCAGGTTGAGCTGGATCAATGGAAATTCGGCAATTGGGTCAGTATCGGAATTGTAGTTGGTTTTGGTATTTCATGGATTATGGAACAAACTGTATTAGCGGAATATAGCCAATACACCGATCCTGCGCTGACTATTATAATCACTTTGCTTTTTGGCAAGACTGCTATTTCTGCTATTAAAGGATGTGTGCGGGAACTTTTAATGGCAAAGCCTTCGGAAGAAATCGTAGATTCGATAAATCAAATATTGGAAGCAGTTAATAATAGTTATGAGCTATCGAATCCTGTTTTAAGGCTTGGAAAAGTCGGCGGCAAGCTTATTCTGGAATTAAGTTATGTTATCATAAAAGATTCAAAAATGGATTCTATTGAAATGCAGGATCGTTTCCGAAAGGAACTTAATAAAAAACTTGATGAGATACCTTATGAAAGATGGATAAATGTTACTTTCACAGGGGATATGAAATGGGCGGAGATTTATTAACATGAAAACAACAAAAGAACGAAGCGCACAGCATTGGGCTGATGAAACAGCGGCGAAAATCATTCTTGAAAAAGGCGAAAAAGAGCTTTACACTTGCGCTTCAGGGATTACTCCGTCAGGCAGTGTGCATATCGGAAATTTTAGGGAGATTATCTCTGTAGAACTTGTGGTGCGTGCGCTTCGTGATAAAGATAAAAACGTGCGCTTTATTTATTCATGGGACGATTACGATGTTTTCCGCAAAGTTCCTGCGAATATGCCCAAACAAGATGAATTAAAAAATTATTTGCGTTTTCCCATCACTATGGTTCCCGATCCGTGGGAAAGAGATTCAAGCTATGCCAGATACCACGAAGTTGATGTTGAAACTACGCTGCCCAAAGTGGGAATCAATCCCGAATATTTGTATCAGGCAGAACGTTATCAGGCTTCGGTATACGCAGAAGGTATTCGCAAAGCGCTTGAAAAACGAGAGGCGCTGAAAAACATTCTGGACAAATTCCGTGACGAGGAACACAAGATACAAGGCGAATGGTGGCCTGTCAGTGTTTTTTGCGAGCAGTGCAATAAAGACGAAACCGAAATCGAAAGCTGGGACGGCGAATGGGGTTTGCGTTATGCGTGTAACAATTGCGGCTGCAAAGAAAGGCTTAACATAAAAAATGCTAAGGGGATCAAACTGTTATGGCGAATTGATTGGCCGATGCGCTGGGGATACGAAAAAGTTGATTTTGAACCGGCAGGAAAAGATCATCACAGCCATGGAGGAAGTTTTGATACTGCCCGCCTTGTCAGCAAAGAAGTGTATGATTGGAACGCTCCTATAACTTTTCGTTATGATTTTATCGGCACAAAAGGGCTTCCGGGAAAAATGTCTTCGTCA
>WQWD01000272.1 GCA_009785545.1 Treponema sp.
ACTGTGCAAGTATCAATATACATTAATACTTGTTGTCTATTCTCCTTCTTGAGACCTTAAATACTCTGCGAGGAGTATTAAAGACTCTGTTTTTTCAAGGCTGCCAAGAGCTTCAACGAGTTCCGTTTTTCGGATTTCGTATTCGTTGTTTTCATCATTTTTAAGGTTCAAACGGCGCAAAACAATTTCCGCTGATGTGTTGAACATCAATATCGTTCTGAACATTCCGGGGATGTCACCCGTTGGCGGGATGTCGACATTTCCGATATCGAACCATGCTGTTACTGTTGTGCCTATTCCCTTTTCTGATTGAACATTCCAGCCGCCGCCTGATTGTTCGGCAGTCTGGATCAAAAACGGCAAACCCAACCCTACTTTGCGGTTTGGGTGTTTTACGCCGTCTGTAACAAAAGGGTCAATCGCTCTTTTTAACTCCTCCTCTGTCATTCCTTTTCCGTTGTCCTTGACAAGGAAACGAAACTCTTTATCGCTTTCGCTTACTTCAAGCTCTACTAAATCAGCACCTGCCTCAACTGCGTTCTGCGTTATGTCAGTAATCAGATCGGCAAGTGTAAAATGCATTTGCTTTAAACATTTCGATATTGATCGATGATACCGGGCGTCATGTCTCTGGTAAGTTTGCCAAAAACATCCGTGCCGACTGTCAATACTGGAGCAAGCCCGCAGCAACCGATACATCGAACCGGGTCTACCGAAAATTGCCCGTCTTCGGTAACTTCATTTGGCGCAATACCCAAAATCTTTCTAATATCATCAAGATAATCCTGCGCACCTTTCAGGTAACAGGCTGTTCCCATACATACGGCAATTTTGTGCTTTCCGGGCTTGGTTGTCTTAAAAAAGTGATAAAAAGTAATAACGCCGTATATTCGGGCAAGAGATATGCCGGTAAGTCTGGCTATCTGCTCCGCCGCCGGGCGGGAAATATAACCAAAAGTTTCTTGCGTTTTGTGGAGAATCATTATAAGACTCCCCGGTTTAATTTTCCATTCTTCGATAAATGATAACAATTCCTGCGTAAAAGTATAATCAGGTTCTGGTTTTGTGTTGTCTGCCATGAAGCCCCCTTATTTGTATTGTATATGTTTTCGAATAAATTGGCAAGTACATATTGATAATAATGATGTATATCATGTAAATTTCACATAAAACTGTCAAACAAAAGGCAAAAAGTGACCCGACACCAAGCGTGACCCTGTCTCCTTCGTTACGGCTTAGTTTTACTTTCCGGCTATGGTTTGATTTTCTTGCTCCAACTGGGTTTTCCTTTCCTGTTCTTCATCAGCTTTTTCCGTCCTCATTTCCCAATGTATCAGCACGGTTATTGCCGCGCGAAGCACTATAATCGTTCCCAAAACGATAAGCTCACTCCATTCGCGCACCATCACGGTACGCAGAACTTCTCCAGCCAGCTTAAACTCAAGAGCCAGAGCTATTCCCCTGGCGAGAATCAATCTGATGTGAAGATCGCGGTGAAAATAGTGATAAATGCTTTTGAATACAGTAGTCATGATAACTACTACCCCAATCATATCACAAATAATTATCGAACTTCTTATGATGATCGTCTCAACTTCGCCGATTGAGTTTAATATCTCCCGTATTGTGTCAAGCATTTAGAAACGATAACAGAAAATCGGACGGACAGCAAGAACCCCAATATGTCAGAACACGTCAGTCTAATTTAGCCAGCATTAATCCTGATTTCCTTCACAAAGTTATCTTCGGAGAGTAAATGCTGTTGCCCTGAATTATAGGGTTGTCGCTTTAACATAAATTATGATATACTCCAATCATGAGTAAAGTGCTTACATTGTGCCAATCTTTTGGTGACTGTAATAGCTTGTTAAATTCAAATTCTCTCTCTTATTTTATAGAAGAAACTTTGCAAATACACCCCTCTTATTGCTATTTCAGGGGATAGCTCTATCCTTGTATGTGAAAACTGCCCGTATGGGCTTGTTATATGTAGTCGGCGGCGACGTTAACACCGCAACAAAGGATGTGGTTTTATGATGAAAAACAAAATCAAAATTTTGGGATTATTGGCGCTTACGGCAATAATCGGACTAATGACGGGGTGCGATGAAGGCAATGGCGGAAACGGCAATGGCAACAACAATAACCCTGCTTTTAACTTCACGTTGACTTTCGACAGCAACGGCGGCACAGGGACACCTCCGGCGGCAATAACACGACTAGCCGGCACAACAGTACAGCTTCCCGGCAGAAATACCCTCGAAAAAGAAGGTTATTCCTTTGACGGCTGGAGTCATAACCCTGACGGTACAGGCGGGGTTTTAGCCGTTGACGCTAACTTCATCATTATCGCCAATGCAACACTGTATGCACGCTGGATTGAAGAAACTATAGTTTTTTCAAGTGTATCTGTAGGATTTGAGCATAGCGTAGCAATCAGAGAAAACGGCTCACTTTGGACTTGGGGAGACAATGTCAGCGGTCAGCTTGGCAATGGCTCGACAAGCAGCCGTAGAATTCCCACACGCATAGGGAATGATACAGACTGGCTCTCTGCGTCTGCTGGCAGAGAGTTCTCTATAGCAATCAGAAAAGACGGCTCACTTTGGGCATGGGGAGACAACTGGTCAGGTCAGCTAGGCGACGGCACTACAACCAACCGCAACATTCCTACACGCATAGGGAATGATACAGACTGGCTCTCTGTTTCTGTTGGCAGTGGACATACCGTAGCAATCAGGAAAGACGGTTCGCTTTGGGCTTGGGGAATCAATGGCTCTGGTCAGCTTGGCGACGGCACTGCAACCAGCCGCAACATTCCCACACGCATAGGGAATGATACAGACTGGCTCTCTGTTTCTGCCGGCGGTCAACACACAGTAGCAATCAGAAAAGATGGCTCGCTCTGGGCATGGGGAAACAATGGGCAAGGTCGGCTTGGTGACGGCACTACAACCAGCCGCAACATTCCCACACGCATAGGGAATGATACAGACTGGCTCTCTGTTTCTGTTGGCAGTGGACATACCGTAGCAATCAGGAAAGACGGCTCACTTTGGGCTTGGGGAGAAAACAGAGATAGCATACTAGGCGACGGCACTGCAACCAGTCGCCATATTCCCACACGCATAGGGGATGATACAAATTGGCTCTCCGTTTCTGCAAGTATAGCAACCAGGAGTCATACCGTCGCAACAAGAGAAGACGGTTCGCTTTGGGCTTGGGGGTCGAATTCGCAAGGTCAGCTAGGAGACGGCACTACAATTTTGAGCAATGTTCCCGTACGCATAGGGGATGATACAGACTGGTTCTCTCTTTCTACTGGCAATGAACGCACCGTAGCAATCAGGAAAGACGGCTCGCTTTGGGCTTGGGGAAATAATTGGTTTGGAATGCTTGGCGACGGCACAACTACTAACCGCCATAGCCCAGTTAGAATATCACAGTAACCAAACTCACATGACGGTAATCACCGCTTGGACAAATTTTAGCTTTTAATGCTTAAAACAATCATTTTTAGCCGTTAAAACACTTCAATGTCGGCACTAGAAACTCTAGTGCCGACATTGAAAACACCGGAACACCACCACACAACACACACATAATTGAAACAAACCACCCTCTCAACAGTCCACTTGCGTACGATGTCCCCCTCATGATACACTATCTTCAAATGACAGAAGTATACAATGACTATATGGAAGATTCCGATTTCGACACAGTTTTGTCGCCGGATATTGAGTTCATCGGAACTTTACAATTTGACAAACCGTTTCTTATCAGAGGCAAAGTCTCCGGAGAAATAAACGCTACGGGGTTTTTGGTAATCGATGAACACGCCGTGGTAAACGCTAACATTAAGGCAGCAGG
>WQWD01000273.1 GCA_009785545.1 Treponema sp.
AGATTTAAGAGAATTAAAAGCTATGTTAACCGAAATGCAAAGAGCTGAAATCGCCGAAGAAAGCAGTAAAGCCAAAAGTGATTTTCTTGCCAGAATGAGCCATGAAATTCGCACCCCAATGAATGCGATCATGGGTATTACTGAAATACAACTTCAGGATAATTCTCTTCCGATTGTCACAAAAGAAGCTCTTGAGCGAATTTATAATTCCGGTAATTTGCTGGTTTGTATAATTAACGACATTCTTGATTTGTCCAAAATCGAAGCCGGAAAACTGGAAATTGCAGCAGCAAAGTACGATATTACTTCTCTTATTTATGATACTGTTAAGTTAAACATTATACGCTTCCAAAGCCATCCGATTGATTTTAAGCTGGTGGTGAGCGAGAATATTCCCGTGCAGCTTCTTGGCGATGAATTGCGTATTAAACAAATATTAAATAACCTGCTTTCCAATGCTTTTAAATATACGCAGAAAGGGTACGTTGAATTATCTGTTTGCGCTGAGCCAAGAGATAATTTATGTGTGGATATGGTTTTCAAGGTAAGTGATACAGGGCAAGGAATGACGCAGGAGCAGG
This sequence comes from Treponema sp., assembly GCA_009785545.1. Taxonomy (GTDB): domain Bacteria; phylum Spirochaetota; class Spirochaetia; order Treponematales; family Breznakiellaceae; genus WQXQ01. The sequence goes on from WQWD01000273.1 coordinate 582, forward strand.
TGCGGCATCTTGGAGAAAAATTCGGACGTTTTAATATAAGTGCCAACCGGAATACCGAAGGTACAGGGCTGGGTATGAATATAACAAACAACCTGGTAGATATGATGGATGGTTCCATTCATGTTGAAAGCGCTCCTAATAAAGGTTCTGTGTTTACAGTTCGTCTGCCGCAAAGGTTTGACAGTTCGCTGCAGATAGGCAAGGATTTGGCGGATAACCTTATGAAGCTTAATTTAAAGAGTACAACCAAAATAAGAAATTCGTATATAAAACGGCATTATATGCCGTACGGCTCTGTACTTGCTGTGGATGATGTTGAAACAAACCTTTATGTCGTGAAAGGCATTCTTTCTCCTTACGGATTAAATCTTGATACAGTTCTCAGCGGAGAGGAAGCGATCCAAAAAATAAAAGATGGAAAAGTGTATGACATTATTTTTATGGATCACATGATGCCTAAAATGGACGGGATAGAAGCTGTAAAAATTATTCGAGAGCTGGGATATACAAAACCTATTGTCGCTCTGACGGCTAACGCTCTTTTTGGGCAGTCAAAAATATTTTTAGATAATGGTTTTGATGATTACCTCTTTAAACCTATTGATGTCCGTGAATTAAACTTAATATTAAATAAACTTATCCGCGATAAACAAAGTGCGGAAACGCTTGAAGCCGCGCGTAAGCAAAAAAACAAACGGAGTGCTTCAGGTGGTGCTTCGGACGGCGGCAGTATTGTTGTTCAGCCGAAATTGGCGGAAGTCTTTGTGCGTGACGCCGAAAAAGCTGTAGATGTTTTGGTTGCCAGCAGTAAAAATAATTACCGCAGAGCGGATGATATTGCCAATTTATTGATCAATGCCCATGCGATGAAAAGTGTTCTGGCTAATGTTGGAGAACATGAGCTGTCAAAAGATGCGGCAATGCTGGAACAAGCCGCCCGTGAGCAAAAAATCGATATAATGATGGAAGCTCTTCCTGATTTTATCGAAGCTTTACAAAATGTCATTGTTAAATTCAAACCGAATGTTGAAAGTTCAGGCGATAATGATGCGGAAATTATTACCGGCAGTAAAGAATTTCTAAAACAAAATCTTTTGGTAATTCAGCGGGCGTGTGAGTATTTAAATAAAAAAATGATAAGAGAATGTTTAACGGCTTTACGCGAAAAAACATGGGAGTTTGCCGTAAAAGAACAGTTTAAACAGCTCGATGCCTATATTTTACATAGTGAATTTGATGAAGCCGGCGCTTTCGCAAAAAAAATGATAGATGAACTTGATAAGGAAGCATAGAATTGAGACTGGAAAGCCAAAAATTTAAGAAAAAACGAATATTACTTATTATTTTAACAGCAGCCGCTGCGGCGGTTTTAGTGACGGCGGGTATTTTTTTCCTTCGCTCTCCCGTTTTAATTGTTACAGAACAGGCTTTTATTACTTTTTACGGAGAAGGGCGTATCAGGCGGGAAACCATTTTAGCCTCGCTTGAGCTTTTTCGCCCGGTCAGGAATGTATTTGTAGCCAACGATGCAGGCGATGACCTTGTATCTTTAGCGGTAAGTGAGGCGTCCGCCAATCCATTCAGTGTAATCTTCCCTTTAAGGTTTGCGCAGGCAGCCAGAATTTACCGTGAAGATAACCCTCGTACACGTGTTATTGTACTTGAAGGACGTTTCCCGGAATATGCTGATCCTTCCGGGTTTGCGATTGGCAGAGATAATCCGGATTTTTTTGTTTTCAGAACAGATATTGCCGGAGACTTTTACAGAGCTGGACTTGCCGCAGCGGCAATAGATAACGGCCGGAATGGTACAATCGGCGTATTTGTGTCTTCCCGTTTTGAACACGAAGTAAGGGACAAATTTTTGCTTGGAGTAAACGATTTTGTGCCGAGAACCGGGCCTTCAGCGGAGGCAAGACGCAGAGAACTTTCAGATGACCCTTTTGCTCTGGAAGTGGAAGAAGAACAGGAAATGGACGCAAGAACGCATCCGCAAGCTGTTTTTTATACCACTTATATTTTGTTACATTACCCGGATCTGACATCTGTGGTTGTAGCCGATGTTGGAATTGAACACATTGAAAGGGGACTCGACCTGCCGGTTATTTTCTTTACATGGCTTAATCCGGCTCTTGTACCAGACAATGTTATGATTATTGTCAATGATTCCTCTTGGGCTCAGGCGGTCAGGGCTGTAAGAATGGCTGCCTCAGGGGTCACAAAAGGGAATATTGGATCGAATTTTTACTTTAGAAATGCCGATAATATAAATAGGAGAACTTTGCGAAAGATAGAAGGTTCACGGTAAAGCAAAGTGTTTTTCAAAAGCTCAATTTTGAAAAAGCTTTAAAATATAAAAAAAAATAGGCCTTTTTATTTGACAAAGGTGTAATAAATCAATATAATCTAAAATAAGGGTTATTAAAGGAGCTTAAATGATGAAATTAAGAAGCTTAAAAATTATCTGTCTGATTATCATGGCATGTGCGGCAGTAGTATCTGTTTACGGTCAGGTTAGGGCTGTTAGCTTGGAATCAAGGATTTTAGAGACTTTTAACGGTGATGAAGACGATCCGTTCATTTGGAGAACACAAGCCAGTCGTTTTGCGACTGTAATGAGGGACGCAAACGGCGAGCCTATTCAGGATGAAAATGGGCGGCCTGTCAGGTATCCTCGTACAGCTTTTGTTGAGGCATGGCCGATACAAGTTTTTGGAGTTAACAGAAACAACGAGCTGACTCTGCGAAGTTTCGGCATAAACGGCAGATTCGATCGCAGGGGATACAACTGGATCGATGTCTTTCCAACATTGGCCGATGATCCAGAAGGAAGACCGTTTGAAATACCTATTCCAGGCAGAGTTCAAAACATGGATATGTGGGTGTGGGGAGCAAATCTCAGGTACTTTATCGATGTTTTTGTAAGAGATTACCGTGGAGTAGTTCATTCTCTCCCATTGGGAAATATTGATTTTCCGGGTTGGAGAAACCTTAGTGTTAATATTCCCAATAATATCCCTCAAGGGCGAAGAACTCTTCCTGCCCATGCGGGTCTTACTTTCGTAAAATTCAGGATATGGACACGGCCTGCTGAAAGAGTAGATAACTTTTTCGTTTACTTTAGGCAATTTAAAATATTAACAGACATGATGGAAGTATTATTTGACGGCAATGACTTGGCGGATCCCGCTAATGTTGAACGACTCTGGTCAGGTAATTAAGGAGTAAAATATGAAA
>WQWD01000274.1 GCA_009785545.1 Treponema sp.
AGTTAATCACTACAGCAACTAACTAACAATGATACAACAAGGAGGTAAAAAGATGCAGCCCAACTTTGATTCCCAAAAGCCGATTTTTTTTAGCATTGCTGAATGGCTGGAAGACACTGTGCTAGCCGAAATATATAAAGAAGAAACACAAGTGCCGTCCATTACAGAGATTTCGATGCAATACAACATCAATCCGGCGACCGCCTTAAAAGGCGTAAATATACTGGTAGAATCCGGATTGCTGTATAAAAAACGCGGCTTAGGCATGTTTGTGGCACCGGGTGCCCGCGCCAAACTTTTGGCAAGGCGGCAACAACAATTCTTTGAAGATTATATCGGCCCGTTGATTCGCGAAGCCAGACGGCTTGAAATCAGCGCCGCAGATTTACACACCATGATAGAAAGAGGGTATGAAAATTGACGATTGAACTAAAAAACATCAGCAAACGCTTTGGCCAAACAAAAGCACTGGATCAAGTAAGTCTGCGCTTTGGCGAGCAAAAGATTTACGGGCTTCTGGGCAATAACGGCGCAGGCAAAAGCACGTTGCTCAATATCATTACAGGCCGCTATTTGGCCGACAGCGGTGAACTGACGCTCGATGGCGAGCCGCTTGTGGATAACGACCATGCGCTGGGTCAAATCTACATGCTTTCGGAAAAAAATTATTATCCGGAAAGCTTCAGCGTAAAAGAGGCGATACACTGGGCGGATATTTTTTATCCCAGTTTTGATGCGGCGCTTGCAGGAGAGCTGGCGGAACGCTTCGGACTGCCTCTAAAGAAGAAAATCGTATCCCTTTCGACCGGATACGGCTCTATTTTCAAGATCGTCATGGCTTTTTCAGCAGGTACGCCGTTCCTATTACTGGACGAACCGGTATTGGGACTGGACGCTTTGCACAGGGATATGTTCTACAAGCTTTTGATTGAGCGTTACAGCGAAAAGCCTTGCACCATCGTCATTTCAACACATTTGATCGCGGAAGTCGCCAATTTGATTGAACATTGCCTGATTATCAAGGATGGCAAAATCATCAAAGACGCCCCAAGTGAAGAATTGTTACAAGGAGGCTATACCATTTCCGGTCCGGCAGCGTTGCTGGACGACTATACGCACGGAAAAACCGTTCTTTCGACGAGTCATTTGGGCGGTTTGAAAACGGCTTGCTTGAGTGGGGAAATACCGATGCCTGATCACTTGCCCGCAGGCCTGGAAGTAGGTAAGCTGAATTTACAGGAATATTTTATCAGGCTGATGAATGAGGAGGGACAACTGTGAACCGTTTAAATCTAAAACCGGCGCTACGCTATCAATTGACTTCTATGAGCAAAGCTGCCGCCATGGTGTTTGCCATCGTATTTGCCGTCGCTGTCTTTTTACACGTCATTGTAGGCGTTTTTATTGAGCCGGAGGCGACAATCAATATTGCCGGCATTGCTTCCACCGAGGTTGACGAAACGTTTATTCGAGTGAATCAAGTGAATTTTGGCTTTGTAGCAATTATTTTTCTCTTCGTCGTCGGTGTAGGCGGAATCCGTGAAGATCTAAAATTGATGTTACAGCATGGCATGGGACGCCGCACTGTTTATGTAAGTACGCTTCTGGGTAGCTTGATATCCAGTGCCGCGCTAGGCATCTTCTGCGAGCTGCTGAATCTTGTCACTGTATTTTCGATTTCGGGCTTGAACTTTCAGGGCGGATTTTTCAGCGGAGTTCTGCTTCATACGCTTAGCTTCTTCCTCGCTTGGCAACTGGGTACTTTGATCAGCATGATCTATTACCGTTTGGAAACGATGCAAAAGATTATCTTTAGCGTTCTCGGAGGCGCTCTGATCGTATTCGGGATTCCCAGGACGATAACGCGTCTTTTGACTCACGATGCGGGAGCGTTTGAAGCGACGTTGATCAATATTTTCACCAATCCGTTCGCTTTGGTTCTGCCGATCTTGGTGTGCGGAGTTCTGGCTGCAACAGGCAATTTCCTCTTGCTGCGCCGAGCGCAGGTGAGGGAATAAGATTCGTGTCTATAACGCTTCTTTCACACCATGGCCGCCTGCTGTTGTGGGCGGCCGTGTGTGGGTAATGACCGGGGTTTTCTCTTGACTATATCTTGAAAAACAAGTATAATAATGGTAACAAAATAGCACACAAACGAAATTGATTGAGAGAAAATTGAAAAACGCGATTAAGAAAGAGTATGCGAAATATGTTGGTTTAAGTGTCGTTGGAATGGTATGCGTTTCATGCTACGTATTCGTCGATACTTTTTTTATTGCGATGGCTCTGGAATCTGACGGACTGACTGCGTTAAATTTATCGATTCCGGTCTTCAGCATCGTGCATGGCATCGGCCTGATGATCAGCATCGGAGGCGCGACACAGTACACGATTTTAAAAAACAAAGGTGAAGATTTCAATACCATCTTCACGCATTCTTTGGTTGTCGCCGGATTGGCGGCAATCGTATTTATGATCGTCGGACTGTTTTTTACAACACCGCTGGCCAAAACCTTTGGAGCCGCCGGAACCATTTTACCGATGGTCACAGCGTATATACAAACCATCTTGTATTTTTCACCGGTTTTAATCCTAAATATCTTATTGATTGTGTTTATTCGAAATGACCACAATCCAAAACTCGCCATGGCCGCAATGGTTGTGGGGAGTTTCTCCAACATTGTACTGGACTACATATTCCTATTTCCTTTATCCATGGGCATGTTTGGTGCCGCCCTTGCGACAGGGCTTTCACTCACGCTGAGTGTAGCCGTGTTGTCTTTGCATTTTTTAACAAAAAACAACCAACTTCATTTACGCAAGTGCAAATTAAAAATCAAGCAGATGATGAACATCATGCCCTTGGGTTTTTCGGCGTTCATTAACGAACTGGCTTTTGCGGTTTCCCTGATTGTTTTTAACCTGATCATTTTGGGGATAGAGGGTAATATCGGAGTCGCGGCGTTTGGCATTGTTGCGAACATTGCGTTTGTGGTTATCGCCATGTTTACCGGGGTCGCGCAGGGGATTCAGCCGCTGATCAGCAAAGGGTACGGAAGCGGGGATCGTGTTCTCGTCAAACTGATTTTACAATACGCAATCATAACCGTGGTTTCACTGGGACTTGCAATCTATGGCATCGCCTATTGGAAGACGAATGCAATTGTGGCGGCATTTAATAACGAAGCGAATGTCGTGCTTGCTTTTCTCGCGGCAAACGGCATCCGAATCTATTTCATCGGGTTGATTTTCGCGGGGGTGAACATCGTCGTGGCGGCGTTTTTTAGCGCCGTCGATCGTCCGAAAATGGCGGTAACGATTTCGATTTTGCGCAGTTTTGCCGTTATGGTTCCGATGGCGCTTATGCTAAGCGCGATGTTTGGAATGAACGGCGTATGGGCTTCCTTTGTATCAACGGAATTCATTGTCAGCATGTTATCGATCCTATTTCTTTATATGAAGTTTAAAAAAATAGGTGATTTTAAAAAAATATAAAAAAATTTTAAAAAATAGCGTTACCTTTTGCTCGTTTATTACGTAATTAATAATAGAGACATAAGAACATGGTTAAAATGGTGGGGGAGAAAATGAAACAAGACACAATGGTACGTTTGGTAGAGCGTGCTAAGCAAGGCAACGAAGAGGCCTTTGCACAGCTTTATAATCAGTTTTCCAAGTCAATTTATTATATGGGGCTGCGAATTACGCAAAATGCAGAAGCCGCAAATGATATCTTGCAAGACACGATGATTACACTGCATAAAAATCTACATACGATTGATTCCACTGAAACGCTTGCTGCGTATGTCAAC
>WQWD01000275.1 GCA_009785545.1 Treponema sp.
AGAGTAGAGCATAACAGCGACAGGCTTAACGTTAAATTTCATAACAATGTAAGTTTTGCCAGCATAACCGGGACAGAAGACACAAGAACTTGGGGAAACTATGTTGTAAACTGGGCATATCGAGCTCAGCTTAATACAAATAACGGCGGCGGAAGCGAACGTTCCGAAAGCTACTTGGGCTTTTACAATGCTATTGGAGCCAGCTATGTGGTAACTGATAATTTGACGGCGGATTTACAAATAGCAAATCAGCGGGGTTTATTCACCTTAAATTGGGAACACGGAGACAGGGTTTCAATTACCAACAGGCTTGGATTGTACGCTGGTATTACTTTATCAATCGTTGAGAGTGAAAGAGTTAATGCAACTCTTCTTGGCGGTGTTTCAGTGACAATCAATTCATTTTCTTATGATCAGCCTGTAGTTGTTGATCCAAAAACCGACAACGCAGGTTATGTTTTATTTGGTATTCCATTAGGAATAAGAATACAGTTTTAATTTAAAAAGAGGTTGTTCTAAAACTCGAACTTTATTTGAACGTTTTGGAACAGCCTCTTTGTATAACATCGAAATAGTATAGGAGGTTTTTATGAACAAAAAAATTAATGCCGCAGTTGCGGCATTTTTTATGGCATTTTTTATTTTGATCGGGACTACGGGATGTCCGCAACCCGATGATGAAAGCAATAACAATCAAATTGGTATGCAGCGGCAGCCTGATGGTTCTTATATTTCTGGTGTTTTTACACAAGCGCCGAATTTTACTTTTGTCACAGGAAACAACGACGGGGAAATACGATACTCATGGACTGTAGCGGAACCCAGAACAGGAGTATCCTATAGGCTTTATGTTATCGAAGGCGAAGTAACAGATCCAAATGTCATTATCAGTGATGGCAATGTTGAAGATACCGCCAGTGGAGCCAGATTAGTTGGAATATTTCCCGGAGAAAGAAACCTGCAGTACAGCGCAGTTGTGGTTGCGCAAGTTGGTACAAGTACGGCGGACAGAGCATTTTCCGCAGTGAGAACAGCAAGCCCAAGACAATTTTTTCAAAATGATCCGATATTAACATTTGCTACGGGAGACAGTGAAGGCGAAATAAATATTTCATGGACAGCCGTATATCCAACAGTAAATCTTTCTTATAACCTTTATATTTTTAGAGGGACAACAAATAATGTATTTGAAATTGTTACTCCTGCAAATTTGTTTTTAACAACACCCGGAATTTGGAACGGAACATTTAATAGTTTTCCGGGAAACCAATACAGTGCTGTATTGCAGGTAGTCTCTGGATCTTCTCGTGTTAATTCTCCCGTTATGCAGGCGGCTGCAAAAGGCAGAGAAAGCTTGGGGACAGCGGATATACGTTTTGGAGTAATATCGGATACCCACATTGGAGGAATCGGCAGGGGAGCCGGATCTCATCCAATTCCCGGTCTTCCGTCTCCCGGTTTTTACCCTACACATAATCGTTTGGCTAAAGCCTTGCAGTGGTTTGAGGCTCAAGACGGACTTAATACTCTTTTTATTACCGGAGATTTGATCCAAGGCGGTAACTCATGGGGTTTTAACGGCGGAATGTCAGTGCAGAATCAGTATACTTTATTTGGAGATACGTTAAATCAAAATAAAGGAAATCTGCAAGTTATTTCTGTAAAAGGAAACCACGATGAAACAGATGTTTTAGGTTTTTTCAGAGACGCTACGGGAGGACTTGAGCCTAACGCTCATTATGTGATTGGCGGTTATCACTTCATTACGCTTGTTGGAGGAGCTGGCAATAATAATGAAGCTTTTCAGGCGAGTGTAACATGGGAAAATACAACAGACCAAGCTGGCGGCGGCGCAATAGCTGCTGCTCGTCCTGTGGGTGTTGCTGTCGGCTCGCAGTCCAGCAACAACGCTCATCATTTTACGCCAGGCATTTTATCATGGCTAAGAGAACGTATCGAATTTGCAAGAGACGCTTACATACAAGCGGGTACTCCGGGCAGACCAATCTTTATCTTTTCGCACTGGCCGCCTAATAATACAAGTTACGGCTCGGAAGGTTACGGAAGCAGAAGTTTTGGGATTGATCCGCTTAACGGATTTTTTGCTGATGATCCTGAGGTTGTCTTGTTTGCCGGGCACACTCACAGACCCAATAACGATCCACGTTCAATTTGGCAGGGCACTTTTACGTCTGTAAATGTTCCCAGTCTGTATTGGATGTCTATGGAAAGCGGTTTTCTCGGTGTAAACGATAACGGCACAACTGACGGTATTACCAACAGAACAACTCCCCCTGTTGCGAATTTTTCTACAGGGCAGGGTTTGGTTGTTTCGGTAAGCGGTACTGTAGTAACGATAAAAAACTTTGACTTTGATATGAATCTGGGGCCAACACCGCAGGGAAATATTGTGCGAATTCCGCAAACATGGGTGTTTGACACAGCAAGACCCAATGAATTTCCGCATACTTCCGCACGTGCCGACCAAAGAACAGCTCCAGTGTTTGATTTTTCGGCCCCGTCAAATGCAGCTCTGGAAAATATGATAACACTCAGTAACATTGAAAGAAATTCGGTAAATGTTGAATTTATTCAAGCACGAATGCCGACCGTTAATCCGGCAGGCGAAATAGTTCATTCATATCGATTTGAATTTCGTAATGTTAATACAGGCGGTGTTATAGAAAGGGCGCAATGGTCGGACTTTATGTTGACTCCTCGGTTGCAAAGACCAAAATACAGCCAGTTTATCGGCGGATTAGCTGCCAGTACGGAATATGAATTGCGTATATTTGCCTTTAGCTCGTTTCAGGCTGTAAGCACGCAATACCTGACAATCAGGTTTACCACTGCTCCGTAACTCAAGAACCAAAAAAGGGCTGTCCGAAAAGTTGGTTACTTTTCGGACAGCCCTTTTTATTTTTACTAGTAAGAAGCTAAAGTATCAATTCAAAGGTCTTGTAAAATCCTCATCTCTAAACAGCGTTATTCTGGCTTGCCTGATTTTTTCGTCAATAAAAACTTCAAATTGATCATTTATCCATCGATTGCGTCCAAGATGGATTCCGTCTTCAAAACGAAGTTCTCCGCCGCCTTCAAACTCGGTTACAAGATATATTGCCGGCTCTTCCAGCGGGCCTGCAAAAATCAAACCTTCGGCTCCATCGTCCCACAAAATATTTTTTCGTTCAATTTCATAAGGAGATTCACGTGAACCAAATCTGCTGTCGATTTCAAATTCCGCGATAGTGAAACCTTGGTACAAATCAGACAAATTAGCCTCGATTTCCTCCGGGCTAAATCCTTGTTCAATCAAGCTTCTGGTAACAGCCTGTATTTCATCGTTGGGAAGCCCTTCGTCCCAGAAGAAACGGACTACCTGAGCAATAAAGGGTTCGGTTCTTAAGTCTTCATGAAGAGTTTCAAAAGCGGCTCTTAATTGGGCAGGGGTTGGTCTTAGTTCATTTTGGAGCAGTACTGTTTTTAAGCCGTTGATAATACCATGTATCCTGTAACTGTTGAATTCTGCGGGGCCAAGAGTTCTGGGCCCAAACACTATGTCATCGGTTGGGGTGTTCCATGCCGCACGCTCGGTTTCAAGATCGGAGTAAGTGTTCGGCGTATCAATGCCTCTTAAACGAGCTTGTTGAATTATAATCATGTTTCTGGTAAGGTCTCTCAGCGCCCATTCGTCCAAAAATTCACGAGGAGTAAGACCGTCTTCAAACACAGTGTCCCAAAAGTCTGCTCCCATAAATTGAATATTAAATCTTCGGAAGTAA
>WQWD01000276.1 GCA_009785545.1 Treponema sp.
GCTGTGTTTGAAGAATGTGGTTTTTACAATTATCTGGTATCTATAAAAGCCAGTGGAATTGCCGATAATATAAAGGCAAACCGAATCCTTGCCAGCCGTACAGATGTGCCCCTGCATATCGGCGTAACTGAGGCAGGCCCGCTGACAGCAGGTGTGGTAAGGAATACGGCGGCTCTCGTTACCTTGCTGGCAGAGGGTATCGGAGACACAATCCGTGTATCTCTTTCGGATTCGATGGAGAACGAGATAATCGCCGCAAGGGAAATTGTAAGGGCTGCGTCGGAAATTTCGGGCAAGTTATCGGGTGAATTATCGGGCGGAAACGAAAAGCTAAAGAGCAGGGGAGTGAACATTATTTCATGCCCTCGTTGCGGCAGGTATGGTTTTGATACGCATGGTTTTACCGACCGCTGGATGCCGAAACTTTACGCCCTTGACAAGGACATTACTGTGGCGGTTATGGGCTGCGAAGTAAACGGCCCGGGTGAAGCCAAACACGCCGACATCGGCATTACAGGAGCTGGAGACAAAGTGTTGATTTTTAAACATGGCAAGATCGTAAGAAACATTACTGCCAAAGAAGCTGATAAAATATTTGAAATAGAACTTGGAGAATTATAGTCAATTAATTTTATTAATTGACTATTTCCGATTGTAAGTAAAATTAAAGGACTATATGATAGCAAAAAATAAAATTAAAATTGTTAACACAAAAAGGCAAACAGTAAAGAAGAAACAGGGAGGCGGAAAAATGGTTTCCAAATCCAATTGTGGTATTGGCTCGTACCCATCAAGCGATTTTTCGCAATCTCAGGTTCCTAATCCTCATTCTTCTTATTACTGGCTTGTAGTTAAATTGGTAATTTTGTTTACATTTGTGTTTTTTTCAAGACCGCTTTTTGCTGTGTCTCAGACTCCTTGGTGGCTCTCTTTTGAACAAGGAATACAACGTTTTCGCTCAAGCGACTACGGCGCTGCATTGATGTTATTTGAAGATGCCCGCCGAGGCAGACGGTCGATGTACGAGCAAATGGAGCGGGACTTTATCCACTTTTTATCTATGGGCGAAGTCCGCCGCTTGGGAGATCATCTTGATATATTGGAACGTTTTGCCCGCTATCGGTTTCATACAGCCGCATCAGCCGCACTTGACGAACTTTTTTTTCGTCTTCCGGGAGTCAGCTTTAATAATTCAGCTCTTTCCGCTTTGGCGGCTTTTGACAAATTAAAAGATTATCCAGAGGCCGAGTTTTGGATAGGCGAAGTCTTCCGAGTTGAAGGCGACTTGCCTCTTGCTTTGGCTCAATATCGAAGAGCTCTCTCTATGCGTGACGTGATGAAAAATCCCGGTTTTGCAGTTACGATTCAATATCAAATAGCCAACATACACAGAACCAGACAAGAGTTTACCGACATGGAAAAAATTCTTTTAACGATTGTTAATGAGAATGATATATTTTGGTCTGATGCCGGCAGAGGAGACGTTAGGCGAATTGCCCAAGACGGCCCTATGCCTTACGCTTTGGCTTCAGCGTCATTTGCCAGAGCGGGTATGACAAGGACTCTGGAAACTCACGGCATTGACAGGTTTCTTGAAATGTATCGATATGACAACAGAGTGGTAGAACCGGCGCACAGGCTTTTGGGTTTTCATCATGTTGTTTCCGGCCGTGCATCCGCAGGGCCTCATTTGATGTTTGCTTTTCTTATTCAAAATACTGTTATCATAGAAGAACTAAGAAGGCGGCAATTTGATTTTACCTACACAAACCTTCCTGCGCTTATGCAGGCGGTAAGCAATAATCCGCTTCTTTTATCATTCATCGATGAAGTTGAGTATTTTAGAACCGCTTATTATTTGGGAGCCGCACTCTTCAGGGCAGGCCATAGAGCGAGCGCATTAAACTTATGGAGTTTTCTCGCAGACCAGCCGCAAGGAGGAGAGTGGCACAGCCGTGCTGTTATGCAGCTTCGTAACCCCACTGTCCAACCAATTCTCGAAAGACCATAACGCAAATTCCCCTGTCGGGCAACCCGGATTCGAACCGGGGACCCCAAGTCCCCCAGACTTGTACGCTAACCAACTGCGCTATTGCCCGTCAGGAGAATCTGCAAACACTGTTTGTGCTTGATTATACAGTATCAAAATAACGCTTTTTTGTCAATGTTGTTCTGTCTGTGATTTTGTCCGTAGTAAGCGTCTTCTCCGTGTTTGCGCTCCCAGTGTTTTTTGATAATGTGTTCAGGCAGTGGTTTTGCCAAAGGGTTAAGCGAAAGAGTGATAAACGCCATTTTACAAATTTCTTCCATGACGACACTGTTATAAACCGAAAGAGCTGCATTATTTCCCCACGTAAACGGGCCGTGTCCGGCGGTCAGAACCATATTGGTGTGAGCGGGGTTTAATTTTTTCTGTTTAAAAGTATCAATAATAAGGTTTCCTGTTTCAAGTTCATAGTTGTTTTTTGTTTTTTCCTCGCTCATAAAATCAGTGCAGGGAATTTCGTTTGTGCCGTGATCGGCGTGTGTGGTGCCAAAAATAGGAACAGGTCTTGCTGCCTGCGCCCATGCTGTCGCATAAGTTGAATGAGTGTGAGTTATTCCCCTTATTCCCAACTGAGAAAACTCGCGGTATAAAACCAAATGTGTTTTTGTATCTGATGAAGGTTTCAAATTGCCGTCTACGACATTTCCGTATAAATCGATAACTACCATCAATTTCGGTTTTAGCGATTCATAATCAACACCCGACGGCTTAATGGCAAATACGCTCATATCAGGATCAAATGCAGATGAATTGCCCCATGTATAAATAGCGAGTTTTTTTCGTTTTATTTCCATGTTGGCTTCGTAGGCTTCTTCGCGTAACGTTTTGTATTTATTCATAAAACCTCAAGTTTATCATTTAAAATTCTCGATTGCCGCTTGTTCGATTTTTAGCCCGGCCGTGTAACACTCCATGTATTTGTTAAAACAATTCACGTCATCAGGATTGGGCTCTATTTTTGTGATAGAAACATTTTTGAATACGTTTTGTTTTAGAAATTGTTCAAGAGAAACGGGCGGAGTGTGAAGTTTACTTTGCAGCATATATGCCGCTAACAAAGCGATGCCCCAAGCTCCGCCTTCGGCGGCGGATTCTTCCATTACAGAGACGGGTGTGTTAAACGCCGCTGCCATGTACCTTTGAGCTGTTCCCTTTACTTTAAATAAACCTCCGTGTCCAAGCAGGCTGTCCAACGAGACATTTTCTTTTTCGGTGAGTATGTTCATACCGTATTTTAAGGTTCCAAAAGCGGAAAAGAGCATGGTTCTCATAAAATTTGCCAGCGTAAAATTACTCTCTGGCAGACGTACAAACAGGGGGCGGCCTTCCTCAAACCCCGTGATGTGCTCACCCGAATAATAGTTGTAAGCCAATAACCCATCGTTATCGTTATTCGCTTCCAGAGCTTTGTTGTAGAGCATATTGTACAAAGCCGTCTTGTCTGTTTTTATTCCGGCAAGCTCGATAACTTCGTTAAACAGCCGTACCCATGCGTCAATGTCCGAAGCGCAATTGTTACAATGAACCAATGCAGTGGTTTTTCCGTCAGGGGTTAAAACAATATCGATTTCGGAATAAACTTTAGACAGTGGTTTTTCCAGAACAATCATCGCAAAAGCCGAAGTCCCGGCAGAAATACTGCCTGTTTTTTCGGTTATGCTGTTAGTCGCAACCATCCCCGTACCGGCATCGCCTTCGGGAGGACACAAC
>WQWD01000277.1 GCA_009785545.1 Treponema sp.
CTGGTGCTGCCACCGCCGTAGCCGAGGAACCTTACGCCGGTTCTCAGCATGGTATCTTCAATGCTTTGCAGACCACCCTGCTCGAGAACGCGCTGCCAGTGTCCAACGTCCCGGAAAAGGAAGGGCGCGTCGACAATGGGGGCGGTGGGCTCCCAAGTAGCCGCCCACGCGGGAGAGATAACATAGAAGTCAACAGCGACGCCCTGAATCATGAATTCAATGGCGTCCATTTCGGTCCCAAGGGTACCGGAATGATGCAGACTGATGTTAACATTATACTCACCCTGGTAGATTTCATGGAACCTCTCGGCGAATTTCTGTGTCGCTCGGAAAAAGATATGCGCTTCGGGAAGCATGGAGCCTCCCACCAGATTAATGGTTCTCCCGTCTCTGGCCCCCCCGGCAAAAACAGGAAAAGCCATAAGCGAGACAAGGCTCGCCAGTAGTGCGACTTTTAGCACTTTCTTCATAAAAATCCTCCATGTATTCGTTCTTCTCATACTGAGAGTATTGTTCTCACACTCTATCACCGTTATTATGCTTTTGTCAATTACGGAAAGTGTTTCGTGTCAGCACTTCTAAATTTGCCCCATTAGAGGGGGGCTTCATCTTTGCCCCTGACATATCGCAGGAATTTTTCCCATGAGACAAAGTATCCGCGCCGAATTAATACCCGCAGAGCTTCGATAGTAATAATGTTTCAAACGGCACTGTTGCTTTTTCCTTTTACCGTAGCGTGCATAATGATTTCTCAGCTTCTTTTAACATTTTTCTTGCTTTGCACACTTCAGGCGGAACTCTTAATTATTACATCAATAACAGAAGGCTTAGTTCGGGGAGCAACACCATACCGTTTAGCGCATTCCAACGGCTTTAATGACGGCACGCTACCTGAGAAGAAAAACGTAGGTATGTAGGCATTGATCTTGGGAAACGGGAGTACACCATGGCCATACTCAGCGCGAACGGCAAAATGAGCATTCACAAGGGGAAGACGACCGACCAGGGTCGGGCAGCGTTGTATCGGCTTTTGGAAAAGAGCGACAAGATAGCGTTTGAGGCCAATTTTGGTGAAAAAGCTAAAATTTACGCGATTTATACCCACGAAGAAGCGAATATACAGTTGATTTGCGCGGTTCGCGGTAAAGAATAAAGTAGCGCAGCCTGCCAGCGTGCCGCGAACAGGCGCATTCCCTCTTTGCGTCGCGTCAAAATGACACAGCTACGCTACTTTCACGCTTTTGTGGGTCATTTTGACGCGACGCAAAAAAGCGCCAATCACGTTTTCGGTCTTTACGCAATCTGCTTTTTTACAGTTTGAACGTTCATAGGCTTCCATATTTACGCCAAGAATTTTCTTCAATTCCGTCATAGCATATACCGTTTGTTAGGCGAAATAATATTTGAATAGTGCAAATATAGTTGACTAAATAATCGAAAAATGGTAAAAATGTTATTCTGGAGGAGAAATGAATATTTTAATACATGATTTAAAAGACACAATCAATGAAAATATCATAAAAAATAATTCTGAAGAAACAATGTTTATTTCAGACAATGGAAAAATAAAACCTTGTATATGCTGTTATGCTTGTTGGATCAAAACACCTGGTCAATGTTGCATTAAGGACGGTTATGAGAATATGGGAGTGCTTTTTTCTAAATGCAATCGGATAATTGTCATAAGTCAATGTTTTTATGGAGGTTATAGCCCATTTGTTAAAAATGTTGTTGACAGGACCGCGTGCCCTTATTTATTACCGTATTTTAAAATTAAAAATGGAGAAACGCATCATCCAAGAAGATATAAAAATAATATTGCATTGTCAGTACATTTTTATGGTAAAATATCAGAAGAAGAAAAAGAAACTGCTCGAAAATTGGTTAAGGCAAATGAAGTTAACCTTTACCAAAAATCAACTGTAGATTTTTATAATTCTTTTGAAGAAATAAAAGGAGTATAATGATGAAAATTAATTTAATAAATGGAAGCCAAAAAACTGGTGAATCTAACAGCGGAATAATTTTGGATAATTTAAATGAGTTAATAAAAAATAAACATGAAGTGAAAATACACATTTCTGGAACAAAACTTTTTTCAGAAGAAGTTTTTAAGGAAATAATATCAGGAGATGTAATTGTTTTGGCATTTTCCCTTTTTGGAGATTCTATACCTTCCCATACATTAAAAATGCTTATTGAGTTAGAAAATACGATTAAACAGGAAAAGACTAATAATCTTATTATGTATGCCATAGTAAATAATGGTTTTTATGAAGGTAAGCAAAATCATATAGCTATTGAGATGATAAAAAATTGGTGTGAACGTTCAGGTTTAAAATTTGGCGGTGGGATTGGGCAGGGCGCGGGAGAAATGATAGGGCATACAAAAAAATATCCAATAAATAAAGGGCCTTTTAATAATCTTGGGCGGGCTTTGCAAAAAATGGCAGAAAATATTGAGCAAGGAAAATCAATGGAAATAATGTATCTAAGCCCTTATTTCCCAAGATTTCTGTGGAAATTTATGGCTACTCGTTATTGGCATTCTCTTTCGTCAAAAAATGGAATACGCAAGAAAGACATAAAAAAAAGATTATAAAAGCAAATATTACTTCGCCTAACACACGATTAGCGTAAAAATGTCGCCAATCTTAAACGTTATGCGACATTGGATTTGTAGAATTATTGGACGACGTTCTGAAAGTAATTAGAGTTGTTCGATAACTTCAGTTATTGAACAACTTCCACTGAAAAACAGCAAAATACGCAGTATTTTGCGAGACTTGTTTAAGAACCAACCGGGTTCTTAAACAAGTCCATTGACTAAATCAATCAAAAACGGTACCTTTTTCGATAAAGTACCGATAGAAAAATAACTTTGCAATTTGGAGGTATAAATAATGCGCTTCATAAAATATTTAAGGGTAATCCCTTTAATTTATTGTTTGCTTTTCCTTCTCGGTTGTGCCACAAATAAAAATCAGGCCGACAATGCAGCTTTTGGACTAAAAGCCGAAGCGGCGCAAGAAGGTATAATTATCACCTTGGATAATATCCCATCTAATACAATCAGGTTATGGATTTCTGTTTCATATATTGATAACGGAACCCCAAACAATTTTGGTAATGTTGTTTCATCATTTGCAGACATACGGGATATTTCTTTTCCAAGCCGAGCCACTTATTCTTCGGAGTTGGAAAGGATAAAACAAAATGGCACGATAATTTTTCCATTTGTTCGCCCGGGGCAAAATTATATTATTTCGGCAATGGTTGAAAACAAAACGGATATTGAGAATAATAACGAACCGCTTTTTGTTACGACTGAAGTTGTAGCAAAAAATGGCATTTATTTCGATAGAGATAATATAAGGTTAAATTTAAATAATACCAATTCTGCCGTAACATTATTTTCAGAGCCTTTATTCCCATCGGAAATAAATTTTGACATTCCAAAATATAGTTTTAGTGTAAGTATTTTTGTTTCGGAAACAGGATCAATAGGTGTAGGGAGTCATCATATTCCTGATGGATTATCCTCCGATGGACTGACATGGGTTTTTGAACCGCAAATGACCGAAAATTTAAGGTATAATAACAACAACTGGCTAGAAATGGGTAGTTATTATCCAGCCCAGGCCGAAGTATTTGCAAATATTATTTATGACAATATTTCATGGTCAATACAAATTGCAAACACACCAGAATTTAATTTTTCGTTATAAAGAAAAGAA
>WQWD01000278.1 GCA_009785545.1 Treponema sp.
TAATTGGAAAAAAGCACGCCTGATAAAAGATGAACCTGTGGTTTCTACCAGACTTTGTTCCCGAATGGGGAGGAAAGAAACATCCCTTGCCCCTCTGAAATTAAAATATCTGTCTTCCAACAGTCTTTCTTTTAAGTCGTCAAGATACATACCTAAATAAATTTGACGAAAGCTGCGAGGCAAAGAGTCTTCCGGCTGCTCTCCGATATCTTCCGCTTCCTGCGGTGACACGGAAAACACCAAAACCAAGCTTATAATGGCTAAAAACAAGTGTTTTATGTTCATTACATTAATTATCGGATATTACAGGCTGATAGTAAAGAAATCCACTACAGAACGGCCGTATTCACGGGAATCGATTTTTTCAAGGCGCGGGATTGGGGTTTTTAAATAGTCCGGGCGAGGTCTGTGAATCAATATTTTTGTACCGTTTTTAACTAACTTGGATTCTGTTATTTGCCTGACTAAATCCCATTTAAACAAATATGGAAACGGCGGATCCAAAAAAATTATATCAAAGGGGGTTTTAGCCGCGTTTTTCGCGCGTTTTGTGTAAACTTCGGCCGGCATAAAACGGCAATTAATTCTGACCGGGGAGATCTCGGCGTTTTTAATCAAAATTTTTGCTTTTAACCTGTCCATTTCAACAGCTTCGATGTTAACCGCTCCCCTTGAGGCTGCTTCCAAAGCTATGATCCCGGAACCTGTAAAAATGTCAAGAAATGAAAGCCCAGATATATCTCCAAGGCAGGAAAAAACAGACTCTCGCATTCTGTCCATGCTGGGTCTGATTTCTCCGGGAGGAACATCGATTACCCTGCCCTTTAGAATGCCGCCTGTAATTCTCACAAAAACCTACATTTGTTATATTATTCGTTTCCTAAAAGCCCGTTTAGTTCGGCGTTACTTACGACCGGCTCTAATGTCGAGTGTTCTGTCGGCACATAAGACGCTTCTATCTTTTTTTGGCGGGTCATACATTCTTTTCGATACCCGTTCAGCAAAGTTGACATTTCGGGATATACCAATGGAGAGAATATACTTTTGTTATTTGAAATTTCATTCAAAAGCTGATTAAATTTCCATTCAGTATCGAGGATATTGTCAGCTTCGGCCTCACGATCGAGCAATTTTGAATTAAGAACAAATTTTTCCGCAAGAATAGCCATAACAGTGTTGATAAACTCAATATCATTCATTGTCTGACTGTAAAATACGGCAGTATCTGTATCAAGGCGCAGTAAGTCACGGATCATTCTCATCCTGACATTCAGTATAAAAATTGTATCTTCAAAATTTATGCATTTATTCATAGTATTCATTTATTTATCGGCTTTTTGGAAATAATTATTAAGATGGGTAGCTAAACTGCATTTGGAGTTGACAATTTGCCGGAAAACACCCTATAATTAAGGTTATGGCTCTACAGCTCGCATTTATGAATTTCACCGCTAACTCTTACATAATAGTTGAGGGGAAAAGGAATGCAGACAGATTTTTTATCATACGTTCAGGCAAAGTCCGGCTATCCAAAGAAGTGCAGATAGTAGCCGAAGAAAGCGATACTTTGGGTCCGGGAGATTTCTTCGGTGTCGTATCGACAATGACAAATCACAGCCATATTGAGACTGCCAGAGCGCTTACAGATGTTACCTTAATTTCTGTTCAAAAAGATCAATTCAGTCTGCTTATTCAGAACAACGTTCCTGTCGCCATGAAGATTATTATGCAATTTTCAAAAAGGATGCGTTATTTGGATGAAGCTCTTACCCGTATTACGTTAAAAGATAACGCGCTCGAAGATCCAAGCCATATTTACGATGTTGCCGAATATTATGTTACGCACAACCAATTTGCTCAAGCGTTTTATGCGTATCAAAAATACATAAAATGCTGCCCTCACGGCGAAAATGTCCAGAACGCCGTCGAACGACTGAAAAAAATAGCTCCTTATGTAAAAGCTCCTCAAAAAGATTTCCTGCCGGGCGAGACGATTCGCTTGTACGCCAAAGATTCGATTGTTTTCTGCGAAGGCGAGCCGGGGCAAGAGCTTTTTATCATTCAAAAAGGTTCTGTAAAAATAATTAAGATAACAGGCAATAAGGAAATATTACTCGCTGTATTAAAAGCCGGGGATATTTTTGGAGAAATGGCTCTATTGGAATCCAAACCTCGAGCAGCCGGCGCTGTCGCTTATGAGAATTGCCAGTTAATGACTGTAAATAAAGCAAACTTCCAACAAATGATCCAAACGCAGCCTCAGCTAATCGCCCGTTTAACAACTTTGCTTGCGGAAAGAATTTGGCAAATTTACAAACAGCTTGCCAATACACAAATCAGCGATCCTGTCGGGCGAATGTACGATATGCTGCAAATTCATCTTGACAAGAAAAAAATTGATTCTGCGGCAACTTCCAACTTTTTATTTGATTTTGGACTTAAAGAATTAATAAACATGGTTGGGCTTCCTGAAAAAGAAGCGTCAATTTACGGAAGAAAAATCATGGAAAACAAAATTTTAAATATCTTAAACGATAAAATTTTTGTCAAAGATATAAAAGAAATTGCTAAACAGAATGCATACTATAAAAAAATGCAGCAACTTGAAAAATCCCGTAACGAATCAAAAAGAAGCCTCTAAAATTGTTTATGTTTACACCTGTAAACACACGCATGTGTATGCGAAAATTTTTTATATAGGAGATAGGAACTGATATGTGTCCAGAACTAATCAATAAATTCGATGATGTTAACGCATTTATCAAAGAAACAACACCTTCACCTGTAGACGGTTCCCAAAAAGCGGTACTAAACCGAAAAGGCAATCAGTTTTTTAATGACGGAAAAATAGAAGACGCCCGGAGAATTTTTATGACTACAAATTATACTGACGGGCTTTCAAGAATAGGAGACTATTACAAATCCGAAGGCAGGAATATCGAAGCTTTAAAAATGTACTGGTTGGCTCCCAATAAAAAAAAGTCTTCCATGATAATTGAAGAACTGGCAGGAATTATTCATAACATGATAAAAGATACATCAATAAAGACATCGGAGTAAATATGATTGAAAAAGAATTACAAAACACAGACGAAGCGCAATCCGCTGGGGAACAACTGTCAATTGTCGACATATCCAAAGCAGGTTACCAGCTTTTAAAAGAAAACAAAATAGAAGAAGCAATTGACAAGTTTGCCAAAATCCTTACAATCGATGAAAACAACAATTTCGCTCTTGTCGGAATGGGAGATGCGATGCGAAAAAAAGGGCTGGTTCAAAAAGCTATCGACTATTACCAAAAATGCCTTAAACACCATTCGGAAAACAATTACGCTCTTTTCGGTCTTGCGGATTGTCTCAGGTCAACAAACCAGCTTCCGCAGGCAATAACGATTTGGGAAAAATACCTTCTTCAAGATAAACAAAATGTAACTGTTCTTACAAGAATAGCGGACGCATATCGTAAAGTTCGCAATTTCTCTAAATCCAATCAAACATATCAAAAAGTCCTTCTTATAGACAGCAATAATCCTTACGCGAT
Source organism: Treponema sp. (assembly GCA_009785545.1). Classification (GTDB taxonomy): domain Bacteria; phylum Spirochaetota; class Spirochaetia; order Treponematales; family Breznakiellaceae; genus WQXQ01. The sequence goes on from WQWD01000278.1 coordinate 3,542, forward strand.
TATAGGTCTGGGACATTTATACTATGATTTTAAAGACTACAAAGAAGCGTTGGTTTATTGGGAACGCATGATTAAAGATGGTTTTAAAAATGTTGACATTCGGGTATTAACATCAATCGGGAATTGCCACCGCAAGTTAAAATCTTTTTCTGACGGCGTTAAATATTTCGAAGCCGCCCTTGA
>WQWD01000279.1 GCA_009785545.1 Treponema sp.
AGCAAGATGAAGGGGAGTTTCACCTAACATATTACGAATATGAACATCGCTGCCTCCCAATAAAAACGTATTGATTACTTCTAAATGACGGTTAAGAATGATCGTTATGTGAAGAGGAGTGTCGCCGTGAGCATCTCGAAGATTTGGAGCCGCTCCGGCTTCCAGCAATAAACGGGCGACGCGCGTGTGAACTTCGGGAGGTGTTCCCAGATGAAGAGGTGTATTGTTGTTTCCGTCTCGGGCGTTTACATCAGCGCCTGCATTGATCAACATTCTGATAACTTCTAAATTTCCGATGCGTACAGCTTCGTGTAACGCTGTTGATCCGGAAGTGCTATTTATATTAATGTCAATATTTTTTTCTAACAGAAAAGCAATTATCCCTGTGTAACCGTTCATTGCGGCAAAATGAATAGGAGCTAATCCTTCGTTTCTGCGGATATTAAAATTAGCGGTTCGTACCGCCGGACCTAAAAAGCTGAAAATCGGATTTTGAGAAGAGGCTCCTCTTAAAATAAGAAGCTCGGCAATTTCGATATGGTTTCTTGAATCAGGTCTTTCCAAAGCAAGATCAAGCGGCGTTTTATTCAGGCCGTTATTCGTGTGAATTAACCTTGATTCCTGTTGTGTAATTTGCAGTATGTCTCTTACGATGTGAATATTTCCGGCAGTCGCCGCCAGATGAAGAACCGTATTTCGGTTTGAATCAACAGTTTCTATGTTAGTAGGAGTTATGATAGATCTGAAAATGCCGGGCCCCATGGAGAGGGCGAGTGTAGCGATAGTATAATAGTCTTTTACAGGCAGATGGAGATTCGCTCCACCGGCGGCGATTACTCTTGCAGTAGCTTGATCATTTCTTTGGATACTGATACTTAAAGGAGTTTGCATATCATAATCAAGAGCGTTTGGATCGGCTCCGATTGATATGAAAAAAGCGGCAAGCTGGGCGTCTCTAAATTCCGCTGCGTAATGAAGAGGCGTTCTTCCATTTTCGTCTCTTGCGTTTACATCGACTTCGCCAAGAAAAAAGCTTCTTAGGTTTGGATCTCTGGATTGCAAAAGTTCCCAAATTGAGGGCTCCTGAGGCGGAGGCGAGCTCCCGCAACTGACTGCGAGAAGCAATAAAATTGATAATACGCTCATTATAAGAGCTGTAAAAAATGATGAGTTCTTCATATATTAATAATCGGCATGGGAGAGAGAGACATTAATATGATTGAACGACCAAGTTGTTTGACAAGTCCATTGACATTATTCCGTAGTTTTTTGTATAATTCTCTTATCAATAACGATAAAGGGAGAAAAAAATGAAAAAACTATCTTTGATACTCATTACCATGGTTCTGATCCTTGGAATTGGGTTTTTTGCGGGCTGCCGTAGGGACGAAACACGCAGAGTCGGCGATTTAACTGCCGAAAATGTCCGTTTGGCGTTCATCCATGTAGGCGATCAGGCTGACAGAGGTTATACATACCGCCAGCACCGAGGAACGCTTGATATGATGGCTGAACTTGGTATCAGCGAAGATCAGGTTCGGAATTTCTGGAACATTTCACCGGGAGCCGCTGTAGACACGGCACTTCTCGAAGCGATTGAATGGGGAGCCGACATGATTTTTGGCACCAGTTTTGGTTTTGGTCCGCACATGATGGAAGCGGCTCAGGATCATCCTCATATTCAATTTTTCCACGCTACAGGCAATTTAGCGGTTGCGTCCGGTTTGCCCAATTTTCACAATTATTTTGGCAATATGTCGCAAGCCCGTTATCTTTCGGGTATCGCCGCCGGGCTTAGAACAGAATCAAACATTCTTGGTTTTGTAGCGGCTCACCCAAATGCGGAAGTTATCACAGGGCTTACTGCGTTTTTTATGGGCGCTCAATCTGTTAATCCCGATGTCCGTATGTATGTTATGTATATGAATCAGTGGAACAATCCAACATTGGAATCACAACTGGCGCAGGCACTTATTAACCGTGGTGCTGACGTTATCGCCCAGCACGCCGACAGTGCTTCCGCTCAAACCACAGCTCAAGCGGTTGGCGTATGGGGTGTTGGTTATAACAACGATATGATTCCAATGGCTCCTGACGCTGTTCTTGTTTCTCCGATGTTCGACTGGAGTATCTACTTGATCTATGCAGTAAGAACAATTCTCGAAGGCGGAGATGTAGCTCCAGACTTCCTCGCTGGCTTAAACGAAGGCATGGTTTTCTTGTCTGATTTAAATCCCAACACCGTTGCTCCCGGAACCTACGAGGCAATTGCCGCCGCTGAAGTTTACATTCGTGCCGGCAGAAATGTTTTTACAGGCCCGATTTACAGTGCCGCAGGCGAACAACTTCTGGCTCCCGGCGAAACATGGAACGAACCATTGTCTGCTCCTTCATGGACGCATATTATTCGTGGAATTACAGTTGTAGAATAAACTAACACCATATAGAAGCTGCGAAGGTAAGTGCAAGGCAAGTATCCGCAGCTTCTATCCATCCTTTTAAAGTGGGTAGACAGTTGCTTCAAGAAACGCCGATTATCAAGACCCACAACTTAACAAAAACATTTGGCCAAGTTATTGCCAACGACAAAGTTTCTTTTGACGTGCGGCGCGGCGAAATTCTGGCTCTTTTAGGAGAAAACGGCAGCGGCAAAACAAGCCTGATGAATATGTTGTCAGGTATCTATTTTCCAGACAGCGGCGAAATAGAAGTAAACGGCTCTTTTGTTTCTATACGTTCGCCTAAGGATGCCTTTACGCTGGGTATCGGCATGGTGCATCAGCATTTCAAACTGGTAGATGTACTTACGGCGGCGGAAAACATTGTTTTGGGGCTTCCCGGCAAGATATTTTTAAACCGCAAAAAAAAAGCCGATGAAATCCGTGACATCAGCAAACGCTATGGCTTTCAACTTGACCCGGACAAAAAGATTTACGATATGTCGGTCAGCGAAAAGCAAACAGTGGAGATTGTAAAAGTCCTTTATCGCGGAGCGGAAATTTTAATACTTGACGAACCGACAGCCGTACTTACGCCGCAGGAAATTGAGCGGCTTTTTATAACTTTGTCTAATATGAAAAAAAGCGGCAAAGCTATTGTTATCATTACCCACAAACTTAATGAGGTTCTCTCCGTATCCGACAGGGTGCATATTTTACGGCGTGGAAAATCCATAGCTACAGTGAACACAGCCGAAACCAACCGGCAGGCATTAACAGAAATGATGGTAGGCCGTTCAATCGATCTGAAAATTGACCGTCCGCATATCGAAGAAAAAATAAAACGACTGGAAGTTCGAGGTTTAAATTGCCGGAATTCCGAAAACATAAAAGTTTTGCATAACGTAAACTTCACCTTAAAATCGGGCGAGATTTTGGGGGTGGCAGGTGTTGCTGGCAGTGGTCAAAAAGAACTCTGCGAAGCAATGGCTGGGCTTTATCCGATTGAGGCAGGGTCTATTTTTTACCATCCTGAAACAGCCATGCCTGATGGGCTGTCGGTAAAATCGGTAGAATCGGTTCAACCTGTAGAAGTTGTTGGCAAGACGCCGAAAGAAATCAAAGAATTAGGCATAAACTTTGCGTTTGTGCCGGAAGATCGTCTTGGCATGGGGCTTGTTGCTTCTATGGACATGGCGGACAATGTGATGTTACGCTACTACGACCGTGGGCGCTGGCCTTTCGCTGACCGCAAACATTCCCGCACACTGGCTGAAATGCT
>WQWD01000280.1 GCA_009785545.1 Treponema sp.
GTCCGCAGGGATGCTCTGTTGAGCATGGCATTAACCCAGTTTCCAGACTCGGTGTTTCATGCTGACATAGCCGCACTCGTTCACCCGACACCCGCAGCCGCAGGTTTGGAAGAGGCGGCTGTTTTCGAAGAATACTTTCTTTGGGACTGGGACGAAGACACAGCTCATAACAATCAGGAATACTGATCACCATCACCGTATAAGCTCTGGTGGGGGCACGGATATGTTTCTCCGAGCAACCCCCGCCGCCGGAGCTTGTACGATATTTTGACAATGTGTAAATATTAAGAAACTCTATCTATTCATCTTCATGAGTCGATACCAATATGACATTTCATAAACTATCCACAATTGATATATTATAACGATTATAGCCAAGATCAAATTTGTTTGTAATAGAAAAAAAATCACCATTGGTACAAGGATAAAAATTATAAGGTTGCTGTAAAAAAATAATTTTAAATTTTTCGTTTTGTAGAGAAAAAACGGTGATATTCCCATTATTAGTACAATAGTAATCATTGTTATAATAGGGATAATATCCTTGCGGATAAAAAGATAGTATAAAACAACTCCAAACATCAAAAAAACAATGAATCCTAATTTATTCATAAATTTTACCATAAGTGCATTGTCCGGGTGTTTTAGATTCTTAAACCATTCTTTTGCTTCATTATTCCAAGATTTCCCTGCAATGATTAATGATATTAGACAACATCCTATTGTGACCAATAATGTTAATAAATTGAATTCCATATATTACCTCAAAACTATTATAATTCAATATTTTATTTTTTGTCAACGTTATGCCCAAATTTCACATAACGTTTAAGATTGGCGACGTTTTTGCAGTCCGAATAAGCGAAACCGTAGGTTTTGCAGGGCTGCAAAAATGTGGTTCCGCAAAATACCGCAGAGGGCAAAGCCCGAACGGTGTTTTGCGGAACCCAAAAATGCCGAACAGGCATTTTTGCGCTAATCGTGTGTTGTGTGCCGTTTTGCTATTTTTGATTGCAATTATTAAAACTGTCCGTGTATATATACTCCCCCTACTATTTTTCCCTCATTTGTGTCTATATTATGTTCCACTAATATAAAAAACAGAACAACACCAACACTAGGATTTTGTCGTATATTTTCCAAATATTCTGCAGGAATATCATTTGTTTCTAAAAAATTTCTGGCAAAAGCTTTTTCTTCATCACTAAGAGGATTTCTAAATATCCAATTATCATCCCCTTCATGATTTTGCCAGCCGCTTGAATAAGAAAAATAATCATAATATTTTGCTATTTTTACGACATATCCATTTAATTCAAATGGACCATGAAATCTACTTCTTAAAATAATTTCTCCGTTATTAAGATTCCATACAAAAATATCACCAACCCAATTTTCTTGTTCCAAATATTTGATTAAATATCTAAAGCCACTTGTAACTATATGAGGAACATTTAAAAAACCATCACTAATAATGTACGATAAATGTTTTAGTTCTTTTGTATCTTCATTCCAAACATATAAACCAGGTCTATTGCTATAATGAAAATTTTCATTTCTATAATCCCAAAAAAAAGTAAAATTGTTATAACCTTCCTGTTTATTAGGTAATATATAAAATTCTCTTTCTATGCCGTTTATGGTATGTCTGGCATTTAATACAAGATTACCTTGAGCATTAATGCTTGAGCTATTTATTATTAAATTCGTTAAAAAAACGCCTTCTAGCTTTAAAAAACTGCTTAATACCCATCCGTAATTTTGGGGACCATGACTATTTTCTCCCCATGTAATCCCAACCCAATAATCTTCCTGCCCGTCAAATATGGCATTATTTTCGGTAACACCTACAATTTCTACAACAGTATTACTTCTTAAAGTACTTATTGTTCTACTTTCCAATAAAGGCCATCTATGAACATTTACCTCATTTTGGAGTCTTATTCTATAAACCAATCCACCAATATTCCAAGTTGCTCTATGTACATTTTGTATTTGATTAAAGTTAATAAATAGAATATTTTCTTGTTTTGGCATATCTAATAATGATTCTAGATCCAAAACAGGCTCACTTAATTCATAAACTGGACTTTGAAGTTGTTCATCAGAACTTAAATTGTTTTCTGATCTTCTAGTACATGAAATTAAAATAAATACAATAAGGATTAGGTAATATATTTTCACGAATATTCTCCTTATTTTATAATAAAACACATTTTTCTTATTTGTCAATGGTAATTTTATAAATTATTCAAGAATATTCGATGTTTTACAAAATTTCACATAACGCCCGATAACTGCGCCAAACACAATTGCACCCCTCACGCAAGGGATACAACCATTGGCAGGCGGGACTGCGGAGTCGGGCAGGAAAAACATTTCCTGCGCTCCCCGCATAGGAGACCGAAAGGGCTCCGGAGCGGACTCTTCGCAGGAGTTTTTCCTGACAGGCTCCGCAGCCCCGCCTGCCATGATTGTCAATTCCGCAATTTTCAAGTAAACTACACCCATGAGAATACTCACCCTTGGTAATGAACAACTTCGTCAAAAAGCGGAAAAGATAAAAGAGATCAATGAAGATATAGCCGGTTTGGCGCAGAATATGTTTGACATCATAAAACGGGATGAAGGCATTGGAGTTGCTGGGCCTCAAGTTGGAGTAATGAAGCGTATCTTTGTCACTCATATCGAAAATGATGAGCCTCGTGTTTTTATAAATCCATCGATACTTGAAACATCCGTTAAAACCGTTAAGTTTGAGGAAGGCTGCCTTTCCATTCCGGGAGTTCATTCAAATGTGGTTCGCTCGGAATCGATTAAGATTCAGGCATGGAACGAAAAAGGCCGTCCCTTCACTCTGGAAACCGGCGGGCTTTTAGCTCGAGTTATCCTGCATGAATACGATCATCTGGAAGGTATGCTTTTTATCGATCGTGTTCCCGAGACTAAACGAGATAAACTGATTGCCAAGTACGAAAAGGTTAGTAAAAAAGGGAATACATGAAAGTTTTGTTTGCCGGCAGTCCGGCTATCGCTGTTCCCGCTCTTGAGGCGCTTGTGCGTGCGGACGGTATTGAGCTTTCTGGCGTGCTTACAAATCCCGACACTCCCAAAGGCAGGCATGGTACGCCGTTGCCGACTGAGGTTGGAGAGGCGGCTCTTAAATTAGGGATAGCTCCGATTTTAAAGCCGCCTAAACTTGATACTTTTGCCAGAGAGCAGGCGGCAGAGCTTCGCTGTGACCTTCTTGTTTCTTTTGCGTATGGGCGGATTTTCGGGCCTAAGTTTTTGGCGCTGTTTCCGCTGGGAGGAATTAACATCCATCCAAGCCTGCTTCCCAAATATCGAGGCCCCACTCCTGTGCAGGCTGCCATCCGAAATCGTGATACCGAAACAGGAATAACGATCCAGAAATTGGCATTAGAAATGGACAGCGGGGATATTCTGACGCAGGAACAATTTGAATTGGCAGGTACGGAAACGGCAGGTTCTTTGAGCGAAATTGCCGCCGGGAAAGCCGCCCCGTTGCTTTTGGATGTACTTAAAAAAATTCAAAATGGAAAAGCCGATGGAATCCCGCAAAACAGTTCAGGTATCGAAATTAGTTATTGCTCGCTTATATCCAAAAATGACGGGATTATTGACTGGAAACTCAGCGCACAAGAAATTGAGGCAAAAATTCGTGCCTTTACGCCGTGGCCTTTGTGCAGAACTTTTCA
>WQWD01000281.1 GCA_009785545.1 Treponema sp.
AACAGCCGCCTCTTCCAAACCTGCGGCTGCGGGTGTCGGGTGAACGAGTGCGGCTATGTCAGCATGAAACACCGAGTCTGGAAACTGGGTTAATGCCATGCTCAACAGAGCATCCCTGCGGACTGCCTGAGCGTCGGGCTGTGCCAATGCTGTTCGCAGAAGTATCGCAGACTGAACATCGGTATCTCTTGTAGAAAGAGCCGACCTAAGAATATAGTTGTTCGGGGCAGCCACAAGAGCATTTGTAGTGCGCCCGTAGTCGTGACCCCTTACCTGCACAAAGCCGTCAGTTTCAGTTTCGGGATAATAGGCTACCACAGTTCCACGAGACAAAATCGTACCTGTAACGGCAACGTGTCTGGGGCCTCCGAACAGAAAAGTTTCCTCGCCCGTAATTACCGCAAGCTGACCGCCGACCGCAATGTGACCGGGAAGGACAAGTATATCTTCCCCATCTGGCAGACGGGCTTTCGTAAAAGTTACAGACGATGTACCTGATGCTTGAACAAATGTCATCTGCCTGGTTTCCCCGGTCATTATGGGTTGACCCATGTCGAGGTTACCTCTCCAAATGACTCTGGTTGTTTCATCACCGGTATCTTCGCCTTCCAGCCTGTAAGACCAAGTTATACCCCTTATAGTCCAACTTGGATTGTTCACACCTGAAGCATCATAAACAAAACCGTTTTCATGTATCTCGATATTCCCGGCTTCCGGCCTGTTGCCCCTTTGGCAAGAAACAAACAACGCAATAATTGCGATCACTAAAACCAAAATTTTTACTTTCATGGTATAATTTATACACCAATTCCGCGGTTCAGTCAATGGGATTGTGAGTCATCAGCGAAGCGAAATTGTCCTTGCTCTCTACACACATTATTGTCTAGTAAAAATATTGTTAAGAGTAATGTCGGATACTTTCTCTCTATTGATATACAGCGAATAAGTTAGACCTATTGCAAAGCCGGGGGATGTGAAGCCCGATACATTGAAGGTTCCTTTGGCAACATAGCTTAAAAGAGTATAACCCCTTGTGTCTCTCATTTCGATAAGAGTACCAGCCGGCAACTGCCGATTATGCCTAAAAAGAATAACAGGTTGAGTGGATTGCGGAGAAATACTCCTTATATTGCCGGCAGTGATGAATTGGCCGCCTGTAACAATAAAATTGCCGTCCAGATCGATAGCGTCTTCGCCAATGCGTCCAAAAGGCCCGGTGATATTTAGAGTGCCGCCTTCTAAAAAAATATGCCCATTGGAATCAATGCCGTCTCCATTTATTGCACGTATAGTAATACTCCCACCCGTAATACGCACAAATATATTATTGTTCAATGGGGCTCTTGTCGTTGTCCTTCCACGTACAGCACTTCCTGCTCCGGCTCCATGCTCTCTGGCGTTAATGCCATCATCCCTCGCTACGATATTGATGTCTCCGCCAGTAATGGTGACATTAAGCGCCTCTATGCCCTCATAGCTATCAGTGACCTGAATGTAACCGCCTGTTATTAAAACCGATCCTTTTGTTGTTATTGCGTCATCCTCCGCTGTGATTGTAATATTACCGCCGTTTATGGTGATAGTGCTTTCGGCCTGTATGCCGTCGTCACCAGCTCTTATGGTAAATGTTCCGCCATTGATGGTAACAAAGCCTCTTTGCGGATCAGATTCACGGCTGGATTGCATACCATCGCCGCCTGAGTCCAGTGTAAATGTTCCGTTTTGTATTGTAATCCCATTCCGTCCACGCAAAGCATCACCGGCGGCTGTTACATAAAATACGCCCTCGTTTATGGTGAGAAAACCTTGTGTGCGGATACCATGGCGGTAATTGCCATTTACATTCAATGTCCCGTTGCCGGAAATTATCAGATCATGCTGGATATAAATTGCGGCATTGTTATCATCGTTTGGATGTGTGCCATCAGAGATTGTGTTGATTGTTCCATCAGCCAAAATCAATTCCACCCGCTGGGAACGGGGGGCAATTATTGCCGGTCCATTTGGGTTATGGAGTGTAACATCATCCAGTATCAGTTCTACGATGTCATTTCTTTCAGCTTCGATTATTATCTGCCCTTGATGCCGACCAGATAAAACATATCTACCACCAGAAGTAATATGGAAAATGCTATTTGACGGCTCTGCCTGTTGAGTACTGCCAGGTGTGTTTAAAGTGATTGCATTAGCCCTGTCTGACGCAGATACTTTGCCGATACAACCCGTCAATATTAATAGTAGACATACAGTTGTTGCGGTTAGTCGTAATTTTTTCATACTTATAACTCCTCTCCATCGCGATTGCGACTTAACGTGATATTCAGGTTGCCGTTACGGCAACGCAGCTCATCTATAAATGCCTTGGACATATATGTTGAATTTAAATGTACGGCATAGGTCAGCTCAAACAGGCTGCCCATGTTAGTAGTTTTTACTGTTTCTAATTTACAGCTTCTGGCGTATTTAGCAAAAACATCATCAAAAAGTCCTTCGTAATCAAGGTTTTCCGGTATCTTGATTTTAAGAAAACGGATACCGCTATCTTCGCCAAACGAAAACCGTGTTAGCAGCAACGACGCTCCGCCAACAAATAGAAGAAAAACAAATGCGTAGAATATATAACCAAGCCCTATTACAAAACCTACAGCCATTGCAAAAAACAATGCTCCAATTTCTCTTGCGGTTCCCGGGAGGGAGCGAAAACGTACCAAAGAAAATGCTCCCGCTACCGCAATACCCACCCCGATATTTCCGTTAACAAGCATTATGATAATCTGTACTATTGCCGGTAACAACACCAATGTTACGGCAAGGCTTCGGCTGTATTTATTTCTGAACATATAGATTCCAGCTATTGCCAGCCCGAAAATTAAAGAGACAGAAGTGCAGATAACAACGGCTTGAAGCGAGGGAAACTCGGTAGTCACTCTAATAGAAATCGTATCAAGCAGCATTTTTCACCTCAATAAAATCTTTAAAACCTTGCCTTTTCAAAATATGTTCGGTAAAGCAAATGCCAACTTTTGAAAATGGTATTGAAAAAATATTGTTTTCGCTAAGAGTTCTGGCAAGCCACAAAGGCATAACACCTGTGGTTTTTATCTCCATTAACATCTGGTTTTGCCGTAAAATTTGCCGGCCATTGTTTGGATTAAAAATACCTTTAAAACTATCTAAAGAATTTAAACGAAACACAATATCTTTATCGAAAGTAATACGCAATTCATTATTTTCTGTGTTGGAGCCTGACAGCGAGCGGGCAGCAGCGGCGGCATGCTGGTGAAGTTTCCCTCCAGTATAAGCGATTCTTTTATAGGCGATATATATTTTTTCTGAAACTTGTTTGCGCTTCAGATAAAAATCAATTTCCCTTGAAATCTGGGAATTATCCGCTGACACAATTTCTTGGACATTTCGTTTTTTTAATTCGCTTAAAGGAAAAGCAAACCTGCGTTTGTATACAATGCCGTTGTACTTCTTTTTTAGTTCCAGAAAACCCCGGGATTCAGAGTTGTATTGACCATATAACCGCAAACGCAGTTTCTCTTTGTACAACGGTTTTTCTACGGATTCACGGATAATATCCCAATTATTTGTATCGTAATACAGGTTTTGCACAATGTAATCGCCAAACAGATCAATAAACATATTTTGCGCTATAAG
>WQWD01000282.1 GCA_009785545.1 Treponema sp.
CATGCCGTTGATACATATTTCATCAGCAAAGATATAAAAATTGGTATCTGACATACTTTCCAGCGGATTGTTGTCTGCCCGTGTAATGGACAGCAAATACGGCTTCCCCCTAAGAAAAATCCTTTGGATAATATCAAGAAGCCCTGTGTCTTTGCCGGAATATGAAAGAGCGATAATCATGTCTTCGGCTCTGATATGATTTGCAAGGTTCTGCATTTGGTAGGAAGACTCGGGAAAATACGCATGAAAACCAAGAGCGATAAATAACCTCTCGCAGTATTGACCAATGGGAATGGTGTTCTCATCGGTTAAAATGTAGATATCAGGTCTGAGTTCCAGCTTGGCGAGTGCTTGTTCGATTCTCTGCGGTGACATGACACGCACAGCCTCCATAGCGTTTTTCAGATATTCCTCGCTGTAACCTTTACCTAATACCACCTCGGGCACGACAGAATCCTGCCGGCTGTGCGATGTAACCAAAAGACTGTTGATAAAATCAGCGAAACCGGAAAAGCCCAGCTTTTGCGTAAAGCGAAAAATCGTGGTTGTGGAAACCAGCCATTCCAGCGCAAATTTTTGAATATTCCAGTGTTTTACTTCGTCCATATTTTTGACTACATGGTCAAAAATCTGCCGTTCGGTTTGATTCAGGTTTCGGGAAGTTTCCTGTGTTGCTTTATAAAAATCCAATGCCATGTCTACCCCCGTAAATCGTCCAAATCATAAGGTGTCTCCTGATAAACATAGTTCAACCAGTTGTCAAAGAACAAATTAGCGTGAGCCCGCCAAAGAACTAAAGGTATCTTTGAAGGATCATCATCAGGATAATAGTTTTTTGGAACCTCGATTGGCAAACCTTTTGCGGTATCTCTGCGGTATTCACGGTCAAGAGTATGGGTTTCGTATTCCAAATGCCCGCTGATGTAGATTTCTCTGCCGCCTCGGGCTGTGATGATAAACACTCCGGCTTCGGGAGTTTCGCTTTGAATTGTCAGAAGCGGCTGGGCGGCAATTTCGTCACGGCAGCTTGTTGTGTGCCTTGATTGAGGAGCAAGAAACACATCGTCAAAGCCGCGAAAGAGGCTGTGGTGCTGCTCATTTACAGCGTGAGGGAAAACACCAAATAGTTTTTTGCCCAGCGGCTTTTTGGAAATGCCATATCGGCGGTAAAGACCGGCTTGAGCGCCCCAGCAGATATGAAGGCAGGAAAAAACATTATCGCGTGAATAGTCAATTATTTGTGCCAGTTCATCCCAGTAATCGACTTCCTCAAAAGGCATGGTTTCGACAGGAGCGCCTGTGATGATCAGTCCGTCAAAACGAATGCCCAGACTGACAATCTCATGAGCGCTGATGTAAAATTTTTCAAGGTGTCCCGGCGGGGCGTTTTTGGAAAGGTGTGTTCCCATATTCAAAAAGGTTATATCTACTTGAAGAGGGCTTCTCCCCAGCAGCCTTAAAAGTTGGATCTCGGTATCAATAGTTGTCGGCATTAAATTGATGATACCAATTTTTAACGGTCTTATGTCCTGAGACTGCGCTCGGGTTTCTGGCATTACAAAAACACGTTCATTTGACAAAGTTTCGAACGCCGGTAATTCTTTAGGTATTCTTATTGGCATAACTCTATATTCGCATATTTATACCTATTTTACTACAGATTTCTTAATTTCTTTCAACGGTTTAGCTTTGCAGTTGGCTTTACAGTTCTTATATTTTATTATAGAATATAATGTAAAAACCGCCGTGCGTTGCCGCATTTGTGCTACAATATGTTTTTCGTTCAATTTAAATGCTAAAAAATCGGAGGTAATAAGTGAAAACTATTTTTGTTGTTGATGACAGTGATACAAACTTATCAATGGCTGAGGCGGCAATAGAAGAGCATTATCAAGTAATGACGATGTCGTCAGCGTCGAAAATGTTCTCGATTTTAGAAAAAATAACTCCTGATTTGATTTTGCTTGATATAGAAATGCCCGAAATGAACGGATTTGAGGCATTGAGCAAGCTAAAATCACATAGTTTGTGGAAATATATACCTGTAATGTTCCTTACCGGCCGGAATAACGAGGAAATCGAAGCGCGCGGATTTGAAGAAGGGGCAGTCGATTTTGTTACTAAACCTTTTTCTGCGCCTGTGCTTTTAAACCGCATAAAAACCCACCTGAATATCGACGAAATAATACGAGAACGTACAGCCCGTCTTCGTAAATTACAAAACGGCATAATTGAGGTTTTGGCTGATATGGTCGAAAATCGTGATTTGGGAACCGGAAGGCATATCGAGCGGACTTCAATATACATAAAAATTATAATTGATGAAATGAAAGAACGCGGAATATATGCCGAAGAAATCAAAAACTGGAATGTTGACAGAATGGTTTCTTCCGCGCGAATGCATGATTTGGGGAAAATTTCAATTTCAGATACGATTATCAATAAGCCGGGCAAGCTTTCAGAAGAAGAGTTTGAAATTATGAAAAAACACGCAATCGAAGGAGAGCGTATTATCGATAAAATTATCGCCCGCACAGGCGAGGAAGAATTTTTGCGTAACGCCAAGATTTTCGCAGGCACTCATCATGAGCGCTGGGATGGCACAGGTTATCCCTGCGGATTAAAAGAAAAAGAAATTCCACTGCAGGGGCGTATAATGGCGATTGTTGATGTCTATGACGCTCTTGTTACAGACCGCCCGTATAAAAAAGCTTTTCCGGAGGATGAATCGATCAAAATTATCGTTCAGGGCGCAGGTACTCATTTTGATCCTCTTTTGGCAAAACTTTTTCATGAAATAGTCGGCACAATGAAGGGCGCGAAGGCTGGTTTTTAATGCGTTATTTTGTGAAAAGAGTATGGTCATTAATGACCCATGTGCAAGTCCTTGTTGTAGTTTTAATGTTTATGCTTATGGTAGCTTTTAGCTACTACTTTATGAGCGGAATTGAACGCAGGCATTTATTAAATAATGTTGATAACATAATGGCAAACGTTCAAAGCTTCATAGAAACCGATATTTCAGGAATGTCGACTACTTTGGGGGTCATCTCGGAAAATATAAGAAACATGATAATGAATAATGTTCCGCCTCATGTCATTCATAATAATCTGTTAAGTATTACGCAATTTTTATCAAGATATGAACATATTGAAGATGAACAAACCATATCTCACATTACATCGGTTTACGGATATTTTGATGTGTTTGACGGGTTATTTTTGTCCGGCACTATCTGGCAGCCGCCGCCTGATTTTATCCCTTCTGAGCGTCCGTGGTTTGTAGCCGGAATTGCGGCTAACGGGAAAGTTGGAGTTACGCAGCCGTATATAAACGCGCAGCTTGGTAATACAATTATAACTTTTTCCAGAGCTATATTTGATGACGAAGGACGGCGGCTTGGGATTATAAGTCTTGATGTGGCAATTGAAAGGATTTCAGATTATATAGTTAACATCTCCATAAACGAAGAAAGTTACGGAGTATTGTTTGATAAAGAATTCAGGGTGTTGGCGCACCCTAATCCGGATTTCATGTTTTCATGTATGAGCGAAATAAATGACGGCCTTATTTTTAAAGAACGCCTTAGAAACGGCCTGAAGATAAACGAATTTCGAACGGTTGACTTTGAAGGCGTACCTTCCGTGTTTTTCGC